>JBAVEE010000060.1:0-6944 GCA_049587575.1 Bradyrhizobium sp. | reverse complement strand
GGTCACGGCTGAATGATAGACCAGGCTGCGCGGCGCGGACGGTGCATAACCGAAAACCGAATCGACGAAGGCCGCCATCACCTGGTGCGGCGCCGGCAGCAATGGCCGCTCGGCGCTCATCGTGCCCTTCAGCAGCTCTGACAACGTGTAGGGCGTCTCCTCTCGGTCAAACCCGTCGCGAACCAGCGAAAGGTTCATCAGGACAGCCGCGATGTACCAGACTGCAATCAGCGCCAGAACGATCGTCACAATCGGGGCGTAGCGCTCCACCAGTGCATGGCGCCGCCACGACCCGGCGCGCGAAACGGAGGCAGCGAGCATGCTACTCGTCATAGGAATGCCCCGCCCGAAGGCCGACCCGCACCCGCTGCGCAATCTTCAGGAATTCCGGCGTCTCGCGAATTTCCAGGCTGCGGACACGCGGAAAATTGCAGTCGATGATATCAATAATGCGTCCGGGCCGCGGCGACATCACCACGATCTTGGTGGACAGGAACACCGCTTCGGGAATCGAGTGGGTCACAAACAGCACTGTCTTTCCGGTCTTGTCCCACAGTTGCAGCAACTGCTCATTGAGATGGTCGCGGACGATCTCGTCCAGCGCTCCGAACGGCTCGTCCATCAACAGCAGCTCCGGGTCGAACGACAGGGCGCGGGCGATCGACACCCGCTGCTGCATCCCGCCCGACAATTGCCAGGGAAACTTGCGCTCGAAGCCGGTGAGGTTGACCAGGGCGAGATACCGCGCCGCGCGCTGCCGCTGCTCGCTATCGGAAAAACCCATGATCTCCAGCGGCAGCTTCAGGTTCTTCTCGATCGTGCGCCACGGAAACAGCGCCGGCGCCTGAAACACGTAGCCGTATCTGCGCTCCAGCCGCGCCTGTTCCGCGCTCACGCCATTGACGAGAAGCGTGCCGGATGTCGGCTGCTGCAGATCGGCGATCACCCGCAGCATCGTGGTTTTGCCGCAGCCGGAAGGACCGATGAAAGAGACAAATTCGCCGTCCGCGATCTGCAGACTGACATTCGACAACGCATCGACCTTGCCATCGGCAGTTTCAAACGTCAGCGAGACATTTCGAACGTCGACCGCCAGGCGCTGTGGCGAAGAAGTCAATTCGCCCTTGGCATCCGCTGGGCCGTTCATGGGTATTGGCTTGATCGGAGCAACATACGACTCCCGCACGTCTCGCCATAGCGTAACGTCCGGATCGTCCAGCTTCAATGCTTTCCGCTCTTGCAGCGCCATCGGCAAATACTGGCAAACGCCGCTGGAAATGGCGCGCTCAATGTTTGAGCATGCGGAGATATTAATGAGCAAGAACAACAACGCGCCGCGCAATCGCCGTGCGGTGTCCGGAACACCGAGCAGATCGCCCATCACCCGTTCGGACTCCTGCAGGAAGGTACGCCCGCGGTCGGTGGATTCGACGCCGCCGGATGTCCGGCGAAACAGCTCAAAGCCGATCTCGTCCCCAAGCAGCTTCGCCTGCTCGCCGACGCCGATTGCGAAATATCCAACCGGCGTCGCGACAGCAATGTCCAACGTCATTGGCAGAGCCCGCGCTGAGCGCACCGCACAATGTAATCCATCAATGAACCCGTGGCGATACGCAGCCAATTTCCGCCAACCCAGATCAAGCAGCGCGCCAAAGATGTTAACAACCGAGGCGTCCCCACCGTGGCGGGACTGGAATTGTCGTTGTGTTCGGTCGCGATATCGCTATACTTTGGCTGTCGGCCCCACGGGCCGTGCAGTTAATTTCAGTGTAGGTGACCAGGCCCGTCTGCTTAGGCGGGCCGTCGCCGTTTAAGGGATCCACGACGTAAGGATACATGGCGATGACTCGTTCCAACCGGGTTGACCATATCCGGATTACCTCGCACCCGGCACCGGGCGCCAAACTTACCTTCCCGATCCACTGGGGAGCGGCCAGCGCCCGCGAACGCGGACCTGTGATCGGCACGGTATCCCGCCCGCAGGATCGCAACGTGATCGGCAGCCATGGCGGCTCCTATTCGGTCTACCGCGCGCTAGCCGTCTCGTCGGGCGCGCTCGATCCGATCCGCCGCCCGGATCTCACCAACACTCACCCCGCCGAAACCATCGGACCGTTTCCGCAATGGACCGATCCGCAGCGCATCGTCTCGCTCGACCCCTGGGGACATCTCGCCGCGGAAAACTTCGCAACCGAGATTTCCGAAGGCATCGATATCCGCCCGAGTATCGCGATCACGCGCGCGCGTCTTGACCTGCCCGAGCTCAGGGCGGCGATCGAAGCCGGCAGGCTCAAGCAAGATGGCGAGGTTGTGCACGAGAATGGCAGCGTCTCGGTGGTCAAGATCGCGATCGACCCGGTCTGGTATCTGCCTGGGCTCGCGCAGCGCTTTGCGACCACCGAAAACAATCTGCGCCGTCAACTGTTCGAACAGACCGCAGGCATGTTTCCGGAACTCGTGACGCGGCCCGACCTGCAGGTCTTCCTGCCGCCGATCGGCGGCATGACGGCATATCTGTTCGGCGACGTTACCAAGCTGCCGGACCATCGCACCAGGATCACCTGCCGCGTGCACGACGAATGCAACGGCTCCGACGTGTTTGGCTCCGACATCTGCACCTGCCGTCCGTACCTGCTCCACGGCATCGAGGAATGCGCGCGTGCCGGGCAAACCGGCGGGTTAGGCATCATCGTCTACAATCGCAAGGAAGGCCGCGCGCTCGGCGAAGTCACCAAATTCCTCGTCTACAATGCGCGCAAGCGCCAGGAAGGCGGCGATGCAGCGGCCCAGTATTTCGAGCGCACCGAATGTGTCGCCGGGGTGCAGGACGCGCGATTCCAGCAATTGATGCCCGACGTGATCCACTGGCTCGGCCTGAAGCGCATCGACCGCTTCGTTTCCATGAGCGACATGAAGCATGATGCGCTCACCAGCCAGGGCATCGAGATCGTCGAACGCATACCGATTCCCGACGATCTTGTCCCGCCCGACGCGCATGTGGAAATCGCCGCCAAGAAGGCCGCCGGTTACTACAGCCCCGAGCCGCCGCAACCGCAGGACCTGATCAATTCAGTCGGCCGCCCGCTTGAAAATTATTGAGCGGGGGCCGCCGTGTCCCTGGCAAATCCCGAGACGCCGGCCGCCCTGTCGTTGTTGAACGCCAAGGCGGTTCGCGAGCGCGCGCATCGCATGCTCGCGATCGGCCTTGAGGACAAGCTGCCAAATTTCCGCATCGATCTCGATCGCATGGACAGCGCAGTCGACCTCGTGCTGGAAACCACGCGCAAGGCCTACCCTTCGCTCGATGTGCCGTTTCATTCGCGCTGGCGGCACTTCGTCACCGGCAATGACAACCGCTGGGCCGATATCGCCGGCCAAACCCGATGGCCCGATCGCACAGCCCGCGCCCGGGCCGAATTCGATCTCGCGATCGTCAGCGTCTTTCTCGATGCCGGCGCCGGTCCGTCATGGCGCTACCGCGATCCAAAATCCGGATTGGCCATCGGCCGCTCGGAGGGATTGGGACTGGCCAGCCTCGCCATGTTCGAAAGTGGCGCCTTCTCGGCCAATCCGCGCGAACCCTTGCGGGTCGATGCCGATATCCTTGCAACACTCTCCGTCGCCGATCTCGAGCGCGGCTTGCAGGTCTCCGATGCCAATCCGCTGGTCGGCCTTGAAGGCCGCGTTGATTTGTTGCGCCGCCTCGGCGCGCTGGTGGCCTTGAAGCCCGACATATTCGGCGGCTTCGACACACCGCGGCCCGGCGGCCTGTTCGACCGATTGGCGATGCTGGCGGACGATTTGCAGCTTCCCGCCCCGATGATCCTCTCCGAACTCCTGCAGCAGCTCGGACCGATCTGGCCATCGCGGCTGACATTGGGCGGGATCGCGCTTGGCGACTGCTGGAGACATCCGGCGCTGACGACGAAGGACGCGACCAGCGGCTTGATGCCACTGCACAAGCTCTCGCAATGGCTGGCCTACTCTCTCATCGAACCGCTGCAAACCGCCGGCATCCGCGTGACCGATATCGACGGCCTCACGGGCCTTGCAGAATACCGCAACGGCGGGCTGTTCGTCGATGCCGGCGTGCTCGCATTTCGCGATGCAGACGATGCGCAGCGCGAGCATGAGGTTGCCTCATCGCTGGTAGTGGAGTGGCGGGCGCTGACGGTGGCGCTGCTCGATCGCGTCGCCGAGGCAGTTCGGCAACGGCTTGGGCTCGACGCCGCATCGCTGCCGCTCGCGAAAATTCTCGAAGGAGGCACGTGGGCCGCGGGACGTCGGCTGGCGCGCGAACGCCGCCCGGACGCCTCGCCTCCCGTGAAGGTCATCAGCGACGGCACTGTTTTCTAGAATTTGGGGTAAAAACATGGACGGCGTCACGATCGTTAACCACCCGTTGGTGCAGCATAAGCTGACGCTGTTGCGGAAAAAAAACATTTCGACCAAGTCGTTTCGCGAGCTCCTCAAGGAGATCGGGATGCTGCTCTGCTACGAGATCACCCGCGATCTCCCGCTGGCCGACGTCGACATCGAAACGCCGCTCGCACACATGAAGTCGCCGCAGATCGCGGGCAAGAAACTGGTGTTCGCGCCGGTGCTGCGGGCCGGCGTGACCTTCGCCGAGGGCATGCTCGACCTGGTGCCGAACGCGCGGGTCGCCCATATCGGGCTCTACCGCGAACCGGAGACCTTCGTGGCGGTGGAGTATTTCTTCAAGGCGCCGAGCGACCTGCACGAGCGACTGGTGATCGTGATTTCGCCGGTGTTGGCGACGGCGAACTCCGCGGTCGCGGCGGTCGATCGGCTGAAGGAGCGCGGCGCCAACGACATTCGACTGGTTTGCCTGATCGGCGTGCCGGAAGGCATCGAGCGGATGCGTGGCATTCACCCGGATGTCCCGATCTGGCTCGCCGCGGTCGACGACGGGCTGGACGAAAACGCCTATATTTTGCCGGGTCTTGGTGACGCCGGCGACCGGGCCTACGGCACCAAGTAGGCCGTTCCGGCGCTCAGCCCCGCTTGATTCCTCAGTCGTCCCCGTCAGGTCCCGACGCGCAGGGGCGCGCGTTGCTTGCGAAGAAACGCGATGACGGAAAGCGCGGTGATGCGCCCCGTCTTTGGATTTTCCGACGGGATGTTCTCGATCGACATCGAGAAGCGGGCGGAGTCGGATTCCACCTCAACCCGATGCAGGTTGCGCGTCAAGGCAGGATCGGCCCATATCTCCAGTCGCGTCCGGTCCGGGCCGATCCCGGCGAGCGACAGCGCGACTGCCACATTCAGGTTTGCCGGGAAACCTTTCGCGGCCTCCCGCGCCGTGCCGTCGAATATCTTGAGCGGTTCGGTGATTTGCTCGATGTCGATGTTGTTCTCGACAAGATAGGGCGCCCCGGCAAGGCCCTGGACCGGCTTTCGCGTCACCATCCTGACCGAATGAATCTCTCCAACAGCCGCCGCGGTCACGGCGTCAAGTCCGATCAGCGCGCCGGTAGGCACCACGATTTGTCCGCCATTCCGTTTCGCGAGCTCGATCAGGTCCTCGTTTTCCAGCAGGGCGCCGGCGCTGAGGACGATCGCCGTCTTTCCGCTTGCCACGAAGGGCGCAACGATCGACCTCACGAGCCGCGCCGGTGCGCATTCGATCACGATGTCGGCGACATCGACCAGTTTTTCGATCGGCAGGATGGCGGGTGTTGTCGCTAATCCGCCAAGCCAATCCCGATGCTTCTCGGGGTGTTGCGCCGACACCGCGGTGAGCACCAGTCCGTCTATTCCCAAGTCCAGCGCCTCCGCTACTTTTCTCCCGATCGGCCCCAGCCCGGCAATGGCGACCCGCAACCTGGCTTGCGTGCTGTTCGACAGATTTGCCATTCGTGCGCTTTTCTATCTTTCAATGACCGCGCCTTCGCGGTGCTTGTGCCCCAAATTTTCGTGGGAACCATATTAGCCAGCCGGTTCCCGGTCAAAGCCCTCGATATCGCACGTGGACCGGGCCCGGTGCCCTCGCCAGGCGACCGGCGCCCTGCCTCGGACCGACCATCCGATCGCCTGAAATATGATCTTTTGATGCCGGCAAAAATCGGCTTTGCTTGCGCCGGCATTTGGCGCAACGACCACAGACACACGGCCTCTGCAAGGAGCGGATATGAACGGACTTGGCGGACTTAACAAATCGCCCGAAGGCGTCGTGGTCGGGCTTGTGCAGCTACAACTGCCCGTCGTCGCAACCAAGGCCGATCTCGCCCGGCAGACCGACCGGATCGTCTACATGGTCGGCAAGGCACGCCGCAACCTCGGCACCATGGATCTCGTTGTCTTCCCGGAATACTCGCTGCACGGCCTGTCGATGGACACCAATCCCGCGATCATGTGCCGACTCGACGGCCCCGAAGTCGCGGCGTTCAAGAAGGCCTGCGTCGACAACAAAATCTGGGGCTGCTTTTCGATCATGGAGTTCAACCCCGACGGCAATCCCTATAATTCGGGCCTGATCATCGACGATCATGGCGAGATCAAACTGTACTATCGGAAACTGCACCCGTGGATTCCGGTCGAGCCGTGGGAACCCGGCGACATCGGAATTCCCGTGATCGAGGGCCCCAAGGGCGCCAGGATCGCGCTGATCATCTGCCATGACGGCATGTTCCCGGAAATGGCGCGGGAGTGCGCCTACAAGGGCGCCGAAATCATGATCCGCACGGCCGGCTACACCGCGCCGATCCGCGAGAGCTGGCGCTTCACCAACCAGGCCAACGCATTCCAGAACCTGATGGTGACAGCCAACGTCTGCATGTGCGGGTCGGATGGCTCGTTCGATTCGATGGGCGAAGGCATGATCGTGAATTTCGATGGCAGCATTATCGCCCATGGCACGACGGGGCGGGCTGACGAGATCATCACCGCGGAGGTCCGCCCCGATCTGGTGCGCGAGGCGCGGA
>JBAVEE010000059.1:0-2308 GCA_049587575.1 Bradyrhizobium sp. | reverse complement strand
TCGGCGGTGATCATGATGAACGGCGTGGTGGCGAGATTGGGGTCGGCCCGGACCTCCCGAAGCAGGTCGTAGCCGGTCATCGGCTCCATGTTCCAGTCGGAGATCACCAGCCCATACTTCTTGCTGCGCATCTTGTTGAGCGCCGCCGATCCGTCGCTGGCATCGTCGATATTCTCGAAGCCAAGCTGCTTGAGGAGATTTCTGATGATACGAATCATGGTGTTGTAGTCATCCACCACCAGAACCGACATCGACAAATCAACCGCCATCTTCAATCCCCCGCGCAACACCAAACGCCGCGAAAACCATCAACGAGCCTGTCCGGGGCCAAAGGCGCCCCGCAGTCCAGCTCAAGCACTATCATCAGCCGTTAAACAGCCCGTTAACCGGCCACGCCAGGAAAAACGGGCTGCCATGCGCGGGGGCACGGACCGGTCCGGCTTGACTTCATCGGGCCCCCCAAGTCACGGTCCCGCGCCCACCGAACAAGTTGAAGAATTCCTGAAATGGCGTCTGACTTTACCGTGATCCGCGATACCACCCCGGCGGCCGCGATCCCCCGGGGAATGGTGGTGGCGATGGGTAATTTCGACGGCGTTCACCTCGGCCACCGCGCCGTTATCGATGCGGCCCTCCGGATGGGGCGGGCGCATGGCCGGCCCGCGCTGGCGGTGACCTTCGAACCCCACCCGCGCAGCTTTTTCAGCCCGAACACCCCCCAATTCCGGCTCACCGACGAGACCGGAAAGCTGCGGCTATTGGCCGGAACCGGGCTCGCCGGCGCCGTGGTGATGACTTTCGACAGGCGCCGTGCCGGGACCACGGCGCAAGATTTCATTCACCACGATCTCATCGAACGGCTCGGAATCAGCGGCATCGCGGTCGGCTACGACTTTCATTTCGGCAAGGGCCGGGTCGGCTCGCCGGGCGTGCTGGTCGACGAAGCGCCCAGGCTTGGCATCGAAGTCGACGTGCAGGCCCATGTCGACATCGCCGAGCGGCCGGTCTCCTCCTCGGCGATCCGCATGGCGCTCGCGGAAGGGCAGATCGAGGACGCCACCGCGATGCTGGGGGGCCCCTGGTTCATTCATGGCGAGGTGATCCATGGCGAAAAACGCGGCCGCGACCTCGGCTATCCCACCGCCAATATCCGTCTCGACAGGAATTGCGGGCTGAAGCACGGCATTTATGCGGTGCGGGTCGGCCACGGCGCCCGGCGCTTCGACGGTGTCGCCAGTTTCGGGCGCCGCCCGACCTTCGACAATGGCGCGCCGCTGCTGGAAGTATTCCTGTTCGATTTCAAGGGCGATCTCTACGGAAACAGCCTGGATGTCGCCTTCATCGCCTTCATTCGCGACGAAGTGAAATTCGACGCCGTCGACGCGCTGATCCGCCAGATGAACGACGACAGCACCCGCGCCCGTGCCCGGCTGGCCGCCGCGCCCGGCGCCTTCCCCAAGCTCGGGACGGTAACGTCCTGAGGTGCGAGCCTCGAAGGATGACGCCGGTATAAGGCAGGGCTTTGCGATTTCGCCTGCCGGCTGCTATGGAAGCCCCATGTTTGCGCGGCGCACCATCAGCATTAGCGGCCCGGCTTCCGCCTGAGCTTCGGCTCGGCGCAAGACCGGGGTTTTCGTCCTTACCCGCGATTGATCGCGTATCTCGCGCCCTTTGAGCCAAACAGAGCATTCATGTCCGAAAAGCCACAGAAGTCCGACGCCGCCGACTATTCCAAAACCCTGTTCCTGCCGCAGACGGAATTCCCGATGCGCGCCGGCCTGCCGCAGCGCGAGCCGGAAATCCTCAAAAACTGGAACGAGATCGGCCTCTACGATCGCTTGCGCAAGGCCGCCGCCGGGCGGCCGAAATTCGTGCTGCATGACGGCCCGCCCTACGCCAACGGCAACATCCATATCGGGCACGCGCTCAACAAGATCCTCAAGGATGTGGTGACCAAGAGCCGGCAGATGCTCGGCTTCGATTCCAATTACGTGCCGGGCTGGGACTGCCACGGCCTGCCGATCGAATGGAAGATCGAGGAAGAGAACTACCGCTCCAAGGGCAAGGTGAAGCCGGATTTTCGCGATTCCACGGCGATGGTGGCGTTCCGAAAGGAGTGCCGCGCCTATGCGACGCACTGGCTCAACGTGCAGCGCGAGGAATTCAAGCGGCTCGGCATCATCGGCGACTGGGATCACCCCTACGCCACCATGGATTATTTCGCCGAAGCCCAGATCGCGCGCGAACTGATGAAGTTCGCCGCCAACGGCACGCTGTACCGCGGCTCCAAGCCGGTGATGTGGAGCGT
>JBAVEE010000058.1:0-1551 GCA_049587575.1 Bradyrhizobium sp. | reverse complement strand
CGGTTAAGGTTGCTCGGCCGACTTTTAGCAGATTGTCGAAACGGCGTCGAAAATCATTCTTGAAAATCCCTCGTTCAAGATTCCCGCCTCATAGATCATCCCGGTGCTGCGCCAAAGCGCTTTCCATCCGGACGGTTCTTCGCCCGGGGATCAATCCGCGCTCCTGAACCAGAGCGGTTCAGCCAGCAGCTTATCCGAGCGTCATCAGCAGGCGATACGGGACGGATCGCAATCCAATCACAGCGGCGAAAAATGAAAATGGACTTTCAGCGAAGCTCTGCCTGCTGCAAGCCCGACTTGTCGGCTTGACGTCAAACTGACACAGCCTCGTCATTTGCCGCTGAGTATAAGTCGTCGCGCCCGACCTTTTCGAGGGGTGAGATGAGAAAAACTGCGAGGGATAAGATGAGGAAGAATCTGCTTTCCACTGCTGCGATGGTTGGCGTCGCGGCTGCTTTTGCCTGGAGCGGCGCGGTTGCCGCTGATGATTTCGATGGCCGCGGCCACGATTTCGGTCACCACGACAACGACGGCCATCACGGTAGCCCGAAGAACGAGGCGCGGACCGCAACCCCGATCAAGCATCTCGTGGTCATCTTCAACGAAAACAGGTCGTTTGATCATTTTTTCGCCACCTACCCCAACGCGACCAATCCGTCGGGCGAGCCGGTCTTCAAGGCCGCCCGCAACACGCCGGCGGTGAACAATCTGGCCGCGAACCCGTATCTGCTCAACAATAACGCCAACTTCACCAACCCCGCCAACGGCAGCGACGCCGCCAATCCGTTCCGCCTCGATCGCACGCAGGCCAACACGGCCGACCAGGGTCATGCCTATACGCCGGAGCAGCTGGCCTACGACAACGGCGCGGCCGATCTCTTCCCGAAGTTTACCGGCAAAGGTAGCTCGGGCGGCGCCGGAGCCTTCGGCACCAAGGGCCAGGTGATGGGCTATTTCGACGGCAACACGGTCACCGGCTTGTGGAATTATGCTCAGCATTTCGCGATGAGCGACAACGCCTATACCGACACCTATGGTCCATCGACCCCCGGCGCGATCGAAGTGATCGCCGGCCAGACCAATGGCGCGAAGGTGATCGTGGGTAGCCCGGCCGTGATCAATGACGGTGCCGGCGGCCTCACGCTGATCAACGATAGCGATCCCGGCTATGACGCCTGCTCGAGCAAGACGACCCAGTTCATGATGACCGGCAAGAACGTCGGTGATCTGCTCAACGCGGCCCACATCACCTGGGGTTCGTTTGCGGGCGGCTTCAACCTGCAAACCGTCAACCCGAATGGCACCACCGGCTGCGCGCGCAGCACTTATTCAACCGTCGTCGGCGGCAACGTCACCGATTACATTCCGCATCATATATGGTTCCAGTACTACGCTTCGACCGCCAATCCGACCCACGCCCGGCCGAGTTCTACCCAGGCGATCGGCTATAGCACGACGCACGAAGGCGGAGCGGCCGACCCCGCCAATCACAACTACGACCTCGACGACTTCTACGCGTCGGTGAAGGCCGGCAATTATCCGGCCGTCTCC
>JBAVEE010000057.1:0-7509 GCA_049587575.1 Bradyrhizobium sp. | reverse complement strand
CTTTAGGCCATCCGCAGCCAAAGCGCCATTGATTGCTGGCGGCTTCGGGCAAAATCGGCCGGATTCTGCCACAATTGCCCCTGCGCGCCGCAAAACACCGGATTCCGGCAGCCAAGAAGGTGCCTGCCGGCTCGGAAGACCGTCAGGGCGTCGGCATCGGAGGCGCCGTCGTCTCGTCTTTTTCGCGGACGGTGCGCAGTTCATACCACAGCGCATTGAGAATGCCGACGGTGGCGGCAAGGCCGAGGCCGAGGATCCAGGAAAAATACCACATTGTTTCGTCTCGCTCTCGCTCGCTCAGTAAACCGACGATCCGGCTTTCTCAATGGTGGTTGCGCTGATCTTGCCCCACAGCACCTTGTACACCCAGGCCGTGTAGGCGAGGATGATCGGCAGGAAGATCACCGTGGCGATCAGCATATTGCGCAGCGTCGCCTGACTCGATGAGGCATCGAAAACGGTGAGCGAATCGCCGGCGTGCGTGCTCGACGGCAGGATGAAGGGAAACATCGACAGGCCGACCGTCGCAACGATGCAGGCGACCCCGAGCTTGGAGGCGAGGAAAGTCAGGCCCGCCCGGCGTGCGCGGAAACCCGCCGCTGCCAGCAACGGCGCGACCATCCCGAGCAGCGGCACGATGGCGAGCCATGGCGTGGTGCGGAAGTTCTGCAACCACGCGGCCGAATTCACCACGACCGTCTTGCCGAGCGGATTGGAGGGGCCGTCCCACACGATCGGGCTCGTCACCTGGTAGCCGCCGAATGCGCCAGCCCAGACCAAAACGCCGCCGCCCGCGAACAGAATCGCGGCAATCAGCGCCGCCTTGGTCCCCATGGAAGCGGCCCGATCGGCCACCGGGCCGTCGGCCTTGAAAGCGAGCCAGGCCGCGCCGTGCATCACCAGCATGGCCAGCGACACCAGCCCGCAATAGAGCGCCAGCGGATTCAGCAGACCGAACAGCGTGCCCTCATAGATCGGGCGGAGATCGTCGGTGAAATGGAAAGGCACGCCCTGCAAGGCGTTGCCGACCGCGACGCCGAAGATCAGCGCCGGCACCGCGCCGCCGACGAACAGCGCCCAATCCCAGTTTCGGCGCCACGCCAGACCCTCGCGCTTCGAGCGGTACTTGAAGCCGACCGGCCGCAGGATCAGCGCGAACAGCACCAGAAACATCGCGAGATAGAAGCCCGAGAAGCTTAGCGCGTAGAGCGCCGGCCAGGCCGCGAAAATCGCCCCGCCGCCGAGAACGAACCAGACCTGGTTGCCTTCCCACACCGGACCGATCGTGTTGATGGCGACACGCCGCTCGGTGTCGGTCCTGGCCACGAAGGGCAGCAGCGCGCCAACGCCCATGTCGAATCCGTCGGTGACGGCGAAGCCGATGAGAAGCACACCGAGCAGTACCCACCAGATCAGGCGCAGCGTGGTGTAGTCGAAGAGCGTATGGATCATGACCGTGTTTCCTTGACCAGCATTTGGGGGATCACTCGGCCGGCTGTCGGGCGAAGTCCCCGAAATGGCCGGCCTCGCCTGTCACGGCGTCGGGCCCCTTCTTGATCGCCTGCAACATCAGCCTGACTTCGATGACGGCAAGCACACCGTAGACCGCCGTGAAGCCGACGATCGTCAGCACCAGATCGGAGACACCAAGTTCCGAGGTTGCGAGAAAGGTCGGCAGCACACCGTCGATGATCCAGGGCTGTCGTCCGAACTCGGCAACGAACCAGCCCAATTCCGCGGCGAGCCAGGGCAATGGCATGGCCAGGAGCGCGAGGCGGAACAGCCAGCGCGGCGCCGCGGTCTCATGCATCGTGTACCAAAGCGATATCACGAATACACCCAGCAGCACGAAGCCGAACAGCACCATGAAGCGGAATGCGAAAAAGATCGACGGGACGCTCGGCACGGTCGACCAAGCCGCATCGTGGATCTGCTCGGGTGTCGCCTGCAGCGGATCTTCGACATAGCGCTTCAGCAGCAGGGCATAGCCGAGATCGCCGCGAGTCTTGTCGAACACGGCGCGGGCGGCGGGGTCGGCATGGTTCTTCTTGAGCTTTTGCAGAGCGTCGTAGGCGACGAGGCCGTCGCGGATATTGCCTTCGGTCTTCTTCACGAGATCGAAGATGCCGGGGATTTGCTGGTCGATCGAGCGGGTGCCGATCAGTCCCATCACCCAGGGGATATCGATGGCATAGCGCGTCGTGCGCGTCTGCATGTCCGGAATGCCGAAGGCGGTGATGGCGGCCGGCGCCGGTTCGGTCTGCCACATCGCCTCCATGGCGGCGAGCTTCATCTTCTGGTTGTCGGTGATGGTGTATCCGCTTTCGTCACCCAGCACGATGACGGACAGGGCGGCCGCGACGCCGAACGCCGATGCGATCACGAACGACCTTTTGGCAAGCTGCACGTTGCGGCCGCGCAGAATATAGAACGCCGAAATGCCCAGCACGAAGGCAGCCCCGCAGACATAGCCTGCCGACACGGTGTGCACGAACTTTGCCTGGGCGGTCGGATTGAACAGGACCGCCACGAAGTCGGTCACCTCCATGCGCATGGTATCGGGATTGAAGGCCGCGCCGACCGGATTCTGCATCCAGCCGTTGGCGATCAGAATCCACAGCGCCGAGAAATTGCTGCCCAGCGCCACCAGCCAGGTCACGGCAAGATGCGCGCGCGGGGACAATTTGTCCCAGCCGAAGAAGAACAGGCCGATGAAGGTCGCTTCCAGGAAGAAGGCCATCAGCCCTTCGATCGCCAGCGGCGCACCGAAAATATCGCCGACATAATGCGAATAGAACGCCCAATTCATGCCGAATTCGAATTCCATGGTGATGCCGGTGGCGACACCGAGGGCAAAGTTGATGCCGAACAGCAGGCCCCAGAACTTGGTCATGTCGCGCCAGATGGTCCGGCGTGTCATGACATAGACGGTCTCCATCATCGCCACGAGAACGGACAATCCCAGTGTCAGCGGCACGAACAGGAAGTGGTACATCGCCGTCAGCGCGAATTGCAGCCGCGACAGTTCCACAAGCAGGGGATTGGTCATGTCAGGTCCCTTTTCAAACGTCCGGGTCAGCTAGCGCCCGCGAGCCGGCCGAACATTGAGGGAGATCAACGGAGATCCGCAAAGATCCATCAATAAATTGCGAATGACGAAGGATGCACAGCCGACCGGCCGCGGCGGGGACCGGCCACCCGCCCGACGCTCCCGCGAAGCCCCGGTCCGGACCAGCGGCGCGCTGGATCTTGCCCGCAACCTCGGCGCGGCGGGGTTTCGCGCGACGCTTTATTGGCAGATCGCGCGAACGCTGTTGCGCATTCTGTTTGCCGGGTCGCTGGCGGCTTTCGCCGGCCGCCTCATCGAAGACGGCACATTCGGCATGGCTGAGTTGATCTCCACGCTTATCGGCCTCGTTCTGTCCGCCGCTGCCGGACTTTTCGCCGATCTTAGGGCGGCGGGCTCCGAGGCCGAGCTGGTCGATCGGCTCCGGGCTGCCCTTCAGGCAGCCCTCAGCGGAATGTCGCCCGCGGAAATCCGCACCAAACCCGCCGGTGCGCTCATCGCCGGCCTGCAGCGCCACCCTCCCGCACTCGCCAGCCTCGTGATCAGCCACAGCGCCGCGAAATCCCAGCTCGGTATCGCTCCCTTGCTCGTCGCCGCGGCGCTCGCCTGGCTATCATGGGAAGCGGCGCTCACGCTGCTGCTCGCCATCCCCGTGATGGTCATCTTCTTTGTGATGCTCGGCAGCGTGATCCGCGGCAAGGCCGAGGTCCAGGAGAAGGCCTTCGGCCGGCTCGCGGCGCAGTTCTCCGACCGCATCCGCACGCTGCCGACCGTCCTCGCCAATCACGCCCTGTCCCGCGAACGCGGCAAGATCGAACGACGGATGAACGTTTACGCAGACAGCACGATGGGCGTCCTCAAGGTGGCGTTCCTGAACGCCGGGATCATCGACTTTTTCTCCGCCCTAGCCATCGCCGTTCTCGCGGTGTTCCTCGGGCTCGGCCATCTCGGGCTCGTGCACGTCCCCGGCTTTTCCGGCCTGGCGCTCTGGCAAACCCTGTTCATTCTCATCATCTCCGCGGAGTTCTTCGTGCCGTTCCGGCGTTATGCCGAGCTGTATCACGTCAAGGCCGAGGGACAGGCCGCGGCCAAGGAACTGGACTGGTTTTTCGATCAACCCGATAGCGCGTCAAGGTGCGGCGGGCACGCTGCGGCGCAGCCGTTCGTTCCCGAAGGCGCCCGTGATGTGACCGGGCTGCCTTCCTCCGGCCTCGTCGTCGTTTCAGGGCCAAGCGGATCGGGAAAGTCCACCCTGCTCCGCATGCTGGCCGGAATCGAGGCGCCTTCGTCCGACGTTGCGTCTCTGCCGCAGGTGACGGCGGCCGGATGCGACTGGATATCGACCGAGACTTACGTGCCGGCGGGAACGCTCGCCGACGCCATCGCGTGGAATCGGGGCGCGCTTGGCCGCGCCGCGATTCAGCGCGCGGCCGAACGGGTCGGGTTGCTCGATGAACGGCTGCTGCCGGGCGGGCTCGATGCACCTGTTGCGGAAGGCGGGAGTAATCTGTCCGGCGGCCAGCGCATGCGCATCGGGATTGCCCGAATGCTGCTGTCCGGGGGCGTGGTTCTCGCCGACGAGCCGACGGCCAAGCTCGATCCCCAGACCGCCAGGCTGGTGCGGCAGGTGCTGACGGACGTCGCCGCACAGCGCCTGGTCGTGGTCGCCACCCACGACGAGAGGCTGATCGAAGCCGCCAGCCGTCATCACGTCCTGCTTCCGCAACAGCAAACCCGGAAGGCATTTGCCGCATGAGCCTTCATGCCACCACCTCCGACGTCGCAGCGACGCACTCCCCCGCTCCGGCGCGCGGGAAATCGCCGTGGCGGCTGGCCCTGCTGTTCGCCGTCGCGGCGGCGGCTTCCGGCGTCTTGCTGACCGGCATATCGGTCTGGTTCCTCGGCGCGGTTGCGCTGGCCGGACTGGGACCGGCCGCGCTGGCTTTCAATTTTCATACGCCCGCAGCCATGGTGCGGCTCTTCGCGCTGAGCAAGACCGCCGGCAAATACGGCGAGCGCGTCGTGGGACATCGCGCCGCCCTGCTCGACCAGGTGAACCGCCGCGCGCGGCTCTTCACCGCCATGGCGCGGGCGCCCTCGGCCCGCGCCGCGAGCTGGCAGCTTGGCAACCAGGACCGCCTGTCCGATTACATGGAGGACGTGGAAGACGTCGATTACGCGCGCTTGCGCGTCGGCATGCCGGCGGTCGTGCTGATGGCTGGACTCGCCGCCTTGATCGGCGCGACCGCGGTGCTGACACCAATTGCCCTCGGGCCGATCGCCGTGGTGTCGGTGGTCGTCGTGGCGACGCTCCGTCGGGCAATGCCGCGTGTAGCCCAACTCTGGGCCGTGGCGAGATCATCGCAGCGAGCCGCCGGACGGCGGCTCGGGGCGGCGCTGGGTTCGGTCGTCCCGCTGCAAGCCGAGCGGGCCTTCGCCGCCATTCTGGCAAGCGCCTTTGCTCGCTTCAATGAAGCCGAAGCCAGCCGATTCGCTCAACGCCGCGCGCTTGCCGTGCTCGATATGATGACCGGCCTTGCCAGCCCTCTTGCCGCGATCAGTATTCTGCTTGCCGCGTGGCATGCCGGCAATCGCGGCGGCTCGCTTCTTGTTCCGGCTTTCCTCGCCTTTGGCTGGCTTGCCCTGGGGGAGACGGCACAGACCGTCTCCCGCATCGTGCTGGGGCGGGTGCGGGAACATGCCGCCCGCGAGAGCCTCAAGGACTGGACCGTGACGGGCGGAGACGCTGTCTCGTCGCCGGTTCCGGCTGGGCTGCAGACATTAATACTCAAGAACGTCCCGCGACAAACGCCGGACGGCCGCCGCCTCGGTGAGGCAGTGAACCTGAGCTTCCAGGCCGGACGCCCCACCGCCCTCGTCGGCGCAAGCGGATCCGGCAAGACGACCCTGCTGAAGCAGATCGCCGGCTGGATCGGTGCCGACAATAATGGTCAGTTCACCGGCGATGGCGTTGTGATGCTCGGCGCCTGGCGCCGCGCCGTGTCGCATCTGTGCCTGCACGATGCGGCCATCCTTTCCGATACCATTCGCGAGAACCTGTTTGCGCCCGACGCCTCGGACGCGGAATGCTGGCGGGCGCTGGCAATCGTCGAACTCAGCGATCGAATTGAAGCTGCGGGCGGTCTCACTGCCTGGATCAGCCAGGACATGCTGTCGCTCGGCGAGGCGCAGCGGCTGAACCTTGCCCGCGCCCTTCTCAGCGACAGCCCGGTTGTTCTTCTCGATGAGCCCGTCGAGCATCTGGATTCCGATCAGGCTTCGCGGCTTCTGAAGGGCGTTTTGTCCCGGCTGGCGAACCGGATCGTCATCTATTCAACCCACGGCGGCTACGAGGCGCCCGAGGCCATTCAAATCTCGCTCGGCGCTCGCGGGTAGCGAATATGCGCCATCGTGACCGGCGGTTGACCGGCGCGGCCAATGGTAAAGGAGAATTAACGCCGCCGCCTTACCTTCGCTCCTCATGAGCGACGAGGTCATCCGCAGCGCGGCTAAACCGTTCCCGGCGCGTGCGGCGCTGCCTTGGCTGGCGGGCGGGGGCGTGTATGTCCTGCTGCTCACACTCGGGCCGCGGCTGCTGAACGATCCGGACACCTATTCCCATATCGCGGTCGGGCGCTGGATCATCGCGCACGGCGCCGTGCCGGCGAGCGACCCGTTTTCCTTTTCCATGCACGGTGCGCCCTGGATCACTTTCGAATGGCTGTCGGAAGTCATCTACGCGGCGGCATACGCGCTTTCCGGCTGGGCCGGCGTGGTGGCGTTGGCGGCGGCGGCGATCGCGCTCGCCGTCGGTCTATTGACACGCTTCCTGCTGCGCGAGCTTGCGCCGACACCGGCGCTGCTGATGGTCATCGCGGCGGTGGTGCTGTTGGCGCCGCATATGCTGGCACGGCCGCACGTGCTGACGCTGCCGGCCATGGTGGCCTGGGCGGCCGCGCTGGTGCGCTGCATGGACCGTCATGCGCCCCCGCCCTATTGGGCGCTGCCGCTGCTGGTGCTGTGGGCCAATCTGCACGGCAGCGTGGTGCTCGCGCTGGGGCTGATCGGGCCGGCCGTGCTCGAGGCGCTGCTCGACGAGAAGCGCAGCGATTGGCCGCGCGTGCTGCTGCGCTGGCTGCCATTCACGGCGTTGGCGGTCGCCGCCTGCTGCCTGACGCCCTACGGGCCGGACTCGCTGCTGATGCCGCTCAAGACGCTCGGCCTCGGCCCCGCGCTCGGCTGGATCTCGGAATGGCGGCCGCAGGACTTCGGCCATGTCGGCGCCTTCGAGCTGCTGCTGCTGGCGGGCATCTTCGCGCTGTCGCGTGGGGTGACACTGCCGGTGGTGCGGGCGCTGGTGGTGCTCGGCCTGATCCATTTTGCGCTGGCGCAGGTGCGCAACGCGGACCTGCTGGCCATGCTGGCGCCGCTCTATCTGGCGG
>JBAVEE010000056.1:0-2978 GCA_049587575.1 Bradyrhizobium sp. | reverse complement strand
GGTTCAACGATCCGCCTTGGAATAAACCAAATGGGAAGGGATCGGCTTGGCAAGGGCGACGTTCATCAATAATAGGTCGCCGGACCACGGTCGGGCGGCTATATTGAATTAACGGTCACCGCGGCAGGGGCGCGTCTGGTGACATTCGCGCGATCAAGTACGCGGGTTCGAGGAGGAACTTTCAGTGCAAGAGACGGGAATACGCAACGGTGCCTTCGGTGCCGACAAATTCGGCTTAAGAAATCTCAAACGGGTGCACTGGAATCTCGGCGCGCCGCAGCTTTACCAGTACGCGCTTTCCGCGGGCGAAGCGGTTTTATCCGCTGATGGCGCGTTGTGCGCGGATACCGGCGACTTCACCGGCCGCAGCCCCAAGGACAAGTTCACGGTTCGCGATGCGACCACCGACAAGGATATGTGGTGGGCCGGCAACCAGTCGATCACCTCGGAACAGTTCGAAGCGCTCTATGCCGACTTCCTCAAGCACGCCGAAGGCATGACGCTGTTCGCGCAGGACCTTTACGGCGGCGCCGATCCGAGCTTCCAGATCAAGACCCGGGTCTTCACCGAGCTCGCCTGGCACTCGCTGTTCATCCGCACGCTGTTGATCCGCCCCGAGGCATCCGCGCTGAGGGACTTCGCGCCCGAACTGACCATCATCGACATGCCGAGCTTCCGCGCCGATCCCAAGCGCCATGGCGTGCGCTCGGAGAACGTGGTCGCGATCGATTTCGCCCGCAAGATCGTCCTGATCGGCGGGTCTTATTATGCCGGCGAGATGAAGAAGAGCGTGTTCACCACGCTGAACTATTATCTGCCCGCCAAGGGCGTGATGCCGATGCACTGCTCGGCCAATGTCGGGCCCAAAGGCGATGCGGCGATCTTCTTCGGCCTGTCGGGAACCGGAAAGACCACGCTGTCGGCCGATCCGAAACGGACGCTGATCGGCGACGACGAGCACGGCTGGGGCACGGACGGCATTTTCAACTTCGAAGGCGGCTGCTACGCCAAGTGCATCAAGCTGTCGCAGGAAGCCGAGCCCGAGATCTACGCCGCCAGCAAGCGCTTCGGCGCGGTGCTGGAGAACGTGGTGCTCGACGAGGACACCAGGGTGCCGGATTTCGACGACGGCTCGAAGACCGAGAACACCCGTTCGGCCTATCCGCTCGATTTCATCCCCAACGCCTCGCGCAGTGGCCGCGCCGGTCACCCGAAGAACGTGGTGATGCTGGCGGCGGACGCGTTCGGGGTGCTGCCGCCGATCGCCAAACTGACGCCGGCGCAGGCGATGTATCACTTCCTGTCCGGCTACACCGCGAAGGTGGCGGGCACCGAACGCGGCCTGGGCTCCGAGCCGCAGCCGGAATTCTCGACCTGCTTCGGCTCGCCGTTCCTGCCGCTGGATCCTTCGGTCTACGGCAACATGCTGCGCGAGCTGATTGCCCGGCACAACGTCGATTGCTGGCTGGTCAACACCGGCTGGACCGGCGGCAAATACGGCACCGGCTCCAGGATGCCGATCAAGGCGACCCGCGCGCTGCTGACGGCGGCGCTCGACGGCAGCTTGCGCAATGTCGAATTCCGCACCGACAAGTATTTCGGCTTCGCGGTGCCGACCGCGTTGCCGGGGGTGCCGACCGAAATCCTCAACCCGGTCAACACCTGGAAGGACAAGGCCGAGTTCGACAAGACCGCGCGGGCGCTGGTCGGCATGTTCCAGAAGAATTTTGCCAAATTCGAGAGCGTGGTCGACGCCGAAATCCGCGCCGCCGCGCCCGATGTGAAGCTCGCGGCGGAGTGAGCTCATCGTGTCATTCCGGGGCGCGCGTCAGCGCGAACCCGGAATCTCGACCTCTGGATTCCGGATCGCTCCGAACACGGAGCGTCCGGAATGACGGAGATCCGGGTGTTAATGGCGGCCGCGAGGCCGCCTTTTTCACGCCTTGAAATACGCGATCTGCGTCGTGGTCGCGAGCAGGCGTCCAGACGGCGACCAGAGTGCGCCGGTCTGGTCGCCATAACTCTTGTGAAAGATGTTGGCGTCGGCAACCGCGAGTACCCGGCTGATATCTTCCGCGGCGAGATCGGCGGCGTCGGCGTGAAAATAGGTGGTCAGCGACACCGTGCCGAACGGCACCAGTTCGCCCCGCACATGAAAGATGCGGCCGAAGAACGCATCCGACATCGCCATCAGGGAAAGCATGTCGATCTTGCGCGGCGTCCGGTCGCCGATCCAGCATTTGGAAAACGCGCTTCCCGGCGCCTGCTTTTTCGCCGTGCTGAAATCCGCCTCGCCCTCGACGAAGCGAAATTCATACTGGTTGGCCCAGGATGCCTTGATCCTGGGATAGGGCCGGATCTGCTCGAACGGCGGGCTTGTCGGGAATTCGGCCGCCTGGTGCGACCATGACGGGCGGCGCTCGGCGAACACGGCGGTGGCAAGCGCGCCGACCTCGGCGCCGGCTTGGGTGAGCTCGACACACCAATGCTGCGTCGAGCGGTTGGCCTTGACCAGACGCACGTCGAGATCGAACGCGCCTTGCGCGATCGGCGCACAGAAATTGACGGTCAGCGACAGCGGATCGCCTTTTCGTTCGGGATGATCGATCAGCGCCCGCAGGATGGTGGCGGCGGTGGCGCCGCCGAATGGACCGACAAAAGCCCAGTAGTCGTCGCTGGTGTGTCCCTGCCAGCGGCTGTCGCCGGCGGTGACCCGCGTGGCGTCATCGAAAAGATGTGGGGGCCTGGTCAGCATCGGCGCAGTATCGCGGCAATTCCGCAGAATTCAATCACGTGGGAAGCAAGAAGCCGGCGATGACGGGGCTGCCCGGATCAACGGATCGCCCCGCGCTGTATGCCGGGCTCCTCCTGTGCCGCCTGGGTCAGGGTACCCTGCACCGGCACGTTCCAGATTTCCTGCGCGTATTCGCGAATGGTGCGGTCGGATGAGAACCACGGCATTCGCGCGACGTTGAGGA
>JBAVEE010000055.1:0-2156 GCA_049587575.1 Bradyrhizobium sp. | reverse complement strand
TCGCTGCGCTATGGAGCAGGCGGACGTCGCCCGGTTGGAAGCCGACATCGCCATTCAGCTTGAACCGCCGACAAATCCCGACCTCATCGTGGCGAAGCTCGGCAGGCTTCACATCTATCCCTTTGTTTCCGAAGGCTACCGAAACTTGTACGGAATTCCGGCGTCCCTATCCGAGATCAAAAGTCACAGAATTATCAAGCAGAGCGCTCCGCAAGTAGACGATACCGCTTATGCACGAATTTTGGGGCTGACCTCGCTGGAAGGCGTCGTCGGGATCAAGACAAATTCCAGCGTCGGGGTTCTATACGCAGTAGAAAAAGGGGCGGGTATAGGTTTCTTGCCAAGCTCGTCCATTGCCTTGGGTGCGCCGTTGGTCGCGGTCGATATGGACGGCTTTAGTCATCATGCCGACCTATGGCTTACTTATCACAAGGAGTTTCGTAACTCCGATCGGCACAAGATCGTCATCGATTGGATCAAGAAAATCTTCGATCCGAAAATCTACCCCTGCTTCCGGGATGAATTCATTCACCCCAACGACCTTGTACCCCTCATGACCGGGTCTCGGGAGAATTTCGGGCTGGAAGGATATGCGGCGGCCAAGCCGTTCTGATGGAGCGATGGAGCGGCTCTTGTTCGTGCGGACCGCGCGCGACGCCGATCCGCCAGCGCTACCATCTCAATTCGACTCCCATCGTCCCCTGATGTGATTGCAGCGCGGCGCGAAACTTGCCGTCATAGTTGAGGTAAAGGCGCGCCGTATTGCTCAGATTGAGCGACGCCGCCGCGCCGGCATCCGCACCATATCTGCTTTCACCAATCCCCTGCACCGAGATGCTCTGAGGGCCGAGGGCGACGATGACCGAGTTGAAATTCTGCTCGAAATTGTCGACGAACCTGCCGTAAGCGGACAAATCGACGACCTTTCGGTCCACGATCCAGTAATGACCGATCTCCGCGCCCAGCAGTATCCGCGAGCGCTCAAGCGTCGCACCGGTCGCCGTCACCGGATCGAGACCGCCGACCTCCTGGAACGATCCGGTCGAGGCGTGAACATATGAGCGCAGCCTTCGGCACGATGCGGCTTTGCTCCAGATTCCAGTAGTAGCTGAGTTCGGTAAGCGCGCCGTCGATCTTGGCGTTGTAACCGGCGCTGGCGGTGCCGAATCCGGTGTCACGGCTGGAATCGACTTTTCCAAAACCGTGAACCAGCGCGACGGCAAAGGTCCACGGCCCCTTGTCCACCGAGCCGTTAAAGCCGAACTGGGTGAGATCGAGCGTCGCCGACTGCAGCGCCAGCGGGACGTCGATGCCGGTGCGGCTTTGGTCGACTGAAAGGCCGACGTTGACGCCGGGCGCGATGCGGGCGCCGAGCCCGGCGACGCCGCCCCAGGTCTGACGCCGATCGCCGACGAATACGCCCTGCGGGCCGGTCCTGCTCGATACTCCATACGCTTCGCCCCAGGTCCGGAAGCCCGGCGCCTCCAGCGCCTCCGAAGCACCGCCGCCGCCCGGATTGCCTCGCGACACCCGGCCGAACCCGCCTGTCGCCTGGTCCCCCAGCCGCTCCAGGAAGTTGCTGCCGAGATCGCTCACCGCAGCACCGGCCGAAATGTCGGAATTGATCGTGGTCGGTATCGGCGCCGGTGCCGGCGACGGGATCGGCGTGGGAGTTGGTGCGGGGGTCGGCGCAGGCCTGGCCGTTTGCGCTCGAGCCGACGACCCGGCCGCCACGACGAGAACGACAGCCATGGCGAGGACCCTTGCGAGCCCGTGGCCGGCTGCGGTCTCCAGTACTCGCGAAGACGGCAATCTGCCGCACATCAACGCAATTCCCAAAAAAGGCGCGCCAGCCCAACACGAAATAAAATCGCCGCCGGCCGGGTCGATTAGCCCCCAGTTCAAAGGAAGCGTCAATCGGTCATGGCCGCCAGCCGAGGGCGATTGTCGGAATTTGTTGTTCCCAAGCCACAGCGTGGCCAGCCGCGATCGGGTCGATCAGCCGATTTCCCGGGCCGCGTCGGAAGCTTGCTAACCCGCAAATTTCGTGTTGCAATCCGCGGCACAATCGGATTTTGGCCGATCGGCTGTGCGTTTCGCGACTAGGAAATTGAGCAGATATCCGGAAGCCCGCTTGTGGCGTGGCACGCAAAAAG
>JBAVEE010000054.1:0-5023 GCA_049587575.1 Bradyrhizobium sp. | reverse complement strand
GCGCATCGGTTCGCGCAATTTGCGGCGGCAGCGGCGCGCGCAGGGGGCCCGCGGGAAACACGCAGGCATTGCCGAGGCCGCGCTGAGCGTCGATCACGATCAGGGAAGCATCCTTGGCGATCGCCGGATTCTGGAAACCGTCGTCCATGACGATCACGGTGGCCCCTTGCGACCGCGCCAACGCGACGCCATCGATACGATCGCGCGCGACCGCCACCGGCACCGCCCGCGCCAGCATCAGCGGCTCGTCACCGACGTCGACCGCCGCGTGGCGGCCCTGATCGACCATCACCGGCCCGTGCAACCGTCCGCCATAGCCGCGGCTGAGCACGACCGGAGTCTCGCCGAGACCGCGCAGCAGCTTGACAAGGGCCAGCACCGTCGGGGTCTTGCCGGCGCCGCCGACATGATAATTGCCGACACAGAACACGGGAATGCCGGCATCAAACCCTTTACGCTGCAGCCTATGGCCTGCGATCGCGCCATAGACGGCGGCGAGCGGCGTCAGCAATCGCGACCTCCATGATGATGGCCGGTACCAGAAGGCCGGCTCATGCATCCGACGCCCCTGTTTCGAAGCGCAACTGCAGCAAATAGGGCTCGAGCGCAGCCATCGTGCGATCAAGCGCACCGCCGAGTTGCGTGACCACCCGCTCCGAAGCGGCCAACGCGGCTTTGCGCGCGGCAGGATCAGCCAGCAACTGGCCGAGCTGCTTCACCAGCGCTTCCAGCGTGTCGGCCCGCCGCGCGCCGCCGGCGCTGTCGAGCGCCTCGTAGACCTCGGAGAAATTGAAAACGTGAGGCCCGTGAACGATCGACGCGCCCAGCTTGACCGCCTCGATCGGATTCTGCCCGCCATGTTCGACCAGCGATCCTCCCATGAACACGATCGGCGACAGCCGATAGAACAGTCCCAGTTCGCCCATGGTATCGGCGACATAGATGTCGGTGGTCGCCGTCGGCAATTCCTCGCGCGAACGCAAGCCGACATGCAGCCCGGCGGCGGCGATGGTGCGGGCGATCGCTTCGCCGCGCCCGGGATGGCGCGGCACGATCACGGTCAACAGCGACGGGAAAAGTCCCGCAAGCGCGCGGTGCGCCTCGATCAATATCTCTTCTTCGCCGGGATGCGTCGACGCCGCCACGATCACCGGGCGACCGCGCGTCACCGACATCAACCGTTCCAGCTTGGCGAAATCGGCCGGCGGCGCCGGAACGTCCAGTTTCAGATTGCCGGTGATGACGACGTTACGGCTGCCCAGCGTCGCGAAGCGCTCCGCATCGACCCGCGATTGCGCCAGGCAGACGTCGAACCGGCCAAGCAGCGCCGAGATCGTGCCGCTGACCCTGCGCCAGCGCGGAAACGAGCGATGCGACATCCGGCCGTTGATCAGGACCATCGGCAGGCGCCGCGCCGCGCTCGACAGGATCAGGTTCGGCCACAGATCGGACTCGATGAACAGCGCAAGGCTCGGCCGCCAGTGATCTAGAAAGCGCGCGACATAGCGCGGAGAATCGTAAGGCACATATTGATGGATGATATCGGCGGGAAACCGCTTGGCGACGATCGCC
This sequence comes from Bradyrhizobium sp., assembly GCA_049587575.1. Lineage (GTDB taxonomy): Bacteria > Pseudomonadota > Alphaproteobacteria > Rhizobiales > Xanthobacteraceae > Bradyrhizobium. The sequence continues at coordinate 3,451 of JBAVEE010000054.1, read as the reverse complement.
GCCGAGGTCACCGTGCCGGAGGTCAAGAGGATGCGGATATTCAGGGCGCGCAACCTCTCGATCAGGGCCGCGGCGGCCAGCACTTCGCCGACGCTCGCCCCGTGAATCCAGACCAGCGGTCCGTGCGGCCGGATATCCGGGCTCATGCCGCGGCGCTCACCGACGCGCGCGGGATCCTCCTTGCCCTGTTTCAGCCGCCGCTTGATCAGCGCCGGCGCCAGCGGCGCGGCCGCGGCGGACAGCCGCCGGTAGACGCGCAGCGTCATCGGCAGGGAATTAGCCATGACCCGCCTCTTCCGGACGGCCGACCTGCGCATAAGCGCGCGCGGTCGCGTCGTTCAGCGTCGCCTCCAGCCGCAGGCGCAGTTCTTCCATCGTCTCGGCATCGGCGTCGGGTGGAACCATGATAATTTCGCCTCCCACCAGTGCCCCTCGCCCGAATGGCAGATTGATCGTGGTGCGATCCCAGTTCTTCAGGCGCAGAAAGCGGCTGGTCGTCATCGCGAACGGCATGATCGGCCGCCCGGATTCGCGCGCCAGCATGATGATGCCGAGACCGGCTATTCGCGAGCGCTTCGGCACGTCGGCGGTCAGCGCGACGTTATAACCCTGTTCAAGCGCCCGCACCATCTCCTTGAACGCGCCGATGCCGCCCTTGCGGTGAAACGCCGAGCCGTGATCGCCGGAACCACGGATGGTGCCGATCCCGAGCCGCTCGGCGGCGATCGCATTGAATTCGCCGTCACGATGCCGCGAGATCAGCACCTTGGCGCGGTGGGTTTCCTTGGTCTTGATGAACGGCGTCAGGAAATGCTGGCCGTGCCAGAAGGCGAAGATCGCCGGCATCTGCGGCTCGACGATGTCATAGACCTCGGGCGGATCGAAACTGAACCTGTTGGTCAGCCAGACCAGCCGCAGGAACCCGGCCGCGAGAAAACCCACAGCGCGCTGCAGCCAGCTGCTGCGCAGCACATCGCGGATCAATTTCTTCAACGGGCGGGCTTCGCGTCTTGACCGGGATCGAGCAGCCTATGGAGGTGGACGATGAAATACCGCATATGGGCGTTGTCCACGGTCTGCTGCGCCTTCGCCTTCCAGGCCGTATAGGCGGTCGCATAGTTGGGGAAGACGCCGACGATTTCCACCTGGGCGAGATCCTTGAACGTCGTCTGTTCAAGGTTGGTCAGTTCACCTCCGAGGACGAGATGGAGCAATTGCTGCGGGGCACTGTCTGGCATGATCTCTTTTCCTAATGCGGCGCCGGTCGAACAAGTTTCCGGCACTCATCGGGGGGCGCTCATGGCAAGGGTCGAGCCCGAAAATGCTCGACAATGCTTGCATGACGATCGCGTCCCGCTGCCACCAGCACCCCGTGCGTCACCTCCCTGCGATTATACAGGATTGTGTCCCCCGAAAGCGCCGTCATGTTACCATTCGCTTCCTGCACGATCAAATCGGCCGCGGCAAGGTCCCAGTCGCGGCTTTGACCGCCGGCAAAGGCCGCATCGAGCCCTCCGTGGGCAACCCGGCACAGCCGAAGCGCCAACGATCCGATTCGGGGATGGAGGGTGATTTCACCGGTCGAGCGGCTGAGCCGTTCGACCAGCGGCTTCGGACCGGCGACGCGAGAAAAGTCGAGCTCCGTACCGGACGCCGCGTAAACCGGCACGCCGTTGAGCAACGAGCCCCGGCCGCGTTCAGCGAAGAAAAATTCCTCGCTGGCCGGCGCGAACACCGCCGCCAGCAATGGCCTGGTGTCCTCGACCAGCGCCACGCTGACGCACCAATCTTCGCGGCCGGCGAGATAACCGCGGGTACCGTCGATCGGATCGACAATCCAGACCCGCTGCCTGCCGAGACGCACGTCGTCGTCGGCGCTCTCCTCCGACAGCCATCCATAGTCCGGCGTCGCGGATCGCAGCCTGCCCGCGATCAGGTCGTTGACCGCGATGTCGGCCTCGGACACGGGCGACGAGGCGCCCTTGGTCCAGTTCTTCAAATCGGTGCGAAACAGTGACAGCGCCAGTGCGCCGGCCTCCCGCACCGTCTCCGTCAGCAATGCGGCGTCGCGCACCAAGGTCTTCCCCTGCACGCCGCCGGCGGCGGCACTAGCGTCCGCCAAGCGTCAATCCCTCGATCCGCAGCGTCGGCGCATTGACGCCGTAACGAAATGCCAGGTCGTTGGCCGGCACCAGCGATTTGAATATTTCGAGAAGGTGACCGGCGATCGTCACCTCGCTCACGGCATAGGTAATCTCGCCGTTCTCGATCCAGAACCCTGACGCCCCGCGGCTATAGTCGCCGGTCACGCCGTTGACGCCGGAGCCGATCAGGTCGGTGACATAGAACCCCTGGCGAATATCGGAGATCAACTCGGCCGGGGTCGGCTCGCCGGCCTCGAGATGAAGGTTATACGAGCCCGGGGACGGCGACGACGATACGCCGCGATGGGCATGACCGGTCGTGACCAGCCCGAGTTCGCGCGCGGTCGCGCAATCGAGCAGCCATGACGTCAGAACGCCCTGATCGACGATCGCGAGCTTTTTGACCTTGACGCCCTCGGCGTCGAACGTCTGCGAGCGCAGGCCCCGCACCCGCAACGGATCGTCGATGATGCGGATATTCTTCGCAAACAACTGCTCGCCGAGACGATCCTTCAGGAAGGACGTCTTGCGCGCGATCGAGGCGCCGTTGATCGCTCCCACCAGGTGGCCGACCAGCGAGCCGGAAACGCGGGGGTCGAACACGACAGGCACCTTGCAGGTCTCGACCTTGCGCGGGTTGGCACGCGCGACCGTTCGCTCGCCGGCGGTGCGGCCGACGCTTTCGGGCGAGGCGAGATCGGAGGCATGCGGCGCGGTGGTGTAGTCATAGTCGCGTTCCATCGCGGTGCCGTCACCCGATATGGCGGTCATCGAGATGCCCTGGCTCGAACGCAAATAGGAGCCATGAAAGCCGGTGCTGGTCACCAGCACCATGCCGCCGATACCAGTCGACGCCGACGCACCGCCTGATTTGGTCACGCCCTTGACGGCAAGCGCGGCCGCTTCCGCCTCGCAGGCGCGGCGTTCAAGTTCCGCCGTTGGTGGAATATTGGGATCGAGCAGATCGAGATTGGGGAAATCGCGCGCCAGCAGCGATGGATCGGCGAGACCGACATATTTGTCGTCGGGCGCGACGCGCGCCATTGCGACCGCGCGCTCTGCGAGCCGTGCGACGCCATCGCCGCTGACATCGTTGGTCGAGACCACCGCCTGGCGCTGTCCAACCAGCACGCGCAGGCCGACGTCATCGCCTTCGGAGCGTTCGGATTCCTCGACGCGCCCGTCGCGCACCTCGACCCCTTGCGAAATCCCGCGCACCGCCACCGCGTCGGCGGCATCCGCGCCGGCGCGCCTTGCCGCCTCGACCAGCCGCTCGGCCAGCGTGCTGAGCGCAGATTGATCGAACA
>JBAVEE010000053.1:0-4247 GCA_049587575.1 Bradyrhizobium sp. | reverse complement strand
CCCGATGGCCCCGCCGGTCGCGGCGCCCCCGACCAAGAGCGGGTTTGAGAATCTTGAAGACGAGATGGCGTCATTGCTGGGCCGTCCAAAGAACCCTTCGTGAGGCCGGCGGCTTTCCCGCGTAGAGTTTTATTTCTTGCCACCCTGATAGCCGCCGGATCGCTGGCGGCGCCTGCGTTCGCGCAGGACATCAGCATCAATCTCGGCGGCCAGGGCAATGGCGGCGTCACCGAGCGCGCGATCCAGCTGATTGCGCTGCTGACGGTGCTGTCGATCGCGCCGTCGATCCTGATCATGATGACGTCGTTCACCCGGATCGTCGTCGTGCTGTCGCTGCTGCGCACCGCGCTCGGCACCGCGACCGCGCCGCCGAACTCCGTCATCATCGCGCTGGCGATGTTTCTGACCGCGTTCGTGATGGGCCCGGTGCTGCAGAAGTCCTACGACGACGGCATCAAGCCGCTGGTCGCCAACCAGATCAGCGTCGAGGACGCGCTGCAGCGTGCCTCGGTGCCGCTGCGAGGCTTCATGCAGAAGAATGTGCGCGAAAAGGACCTGAAGCTGTTCATGGATCTGTCGGGCGAACCGCCGCCGGCGACGCCGGAAGACATGTCGCTGCGGATTCTGATGCCGGCGTTCATGATCTCCGAGCTGAAGCGCGCCTTCGAGATCGGCTTTCTGCTGTTCCTGCCGTTTTTGATCATCGACCTCGTGGTCGCCTCGGTGCTGATGTCGATGGGCATGATGATGCTGCCGCCGGTGGTGGTGTCGCTGCCGTTCAAGCTGATCTTCTTCGTGCTGGTCGACGGCTGGTCGCTGGTCGCCGGCAGCCTGGTGCAGAGCTACGGGGGATAGCGGCACGGAGAGGAAGGCGTCGATGCCGCGACAGGCGCGGGCATGACGGTCGGCGTCCGGCAAATCCGTAGAGCTCCAGGCGGGCATCAGCGTAATCCGCCATCTCGACGGCTTTAGCGGCGGGTTGCGCCGACGATGATCCGCAGCCCAGCACGTAGAGCAGCGTAATCCGCCAATCACTGATAGGAAAATGGCGGGTTACGCGGCCTACATCGCCACCAATGTCACAGGCTTCTTTCACATGACCCAGCGCGCGATAGAGATCATGAATAGGCAACGGCTTGGTCACGTCGTTACGATCACGACGAGCCTCGTAGATCAGCCGATGGCCAGCGTGCCCTCGGTGCTCGCATCTCTCACCAAGGGTGCACTTAATGCCGCGACAAAATCGCTGGCGATCGAGTACGCAAAAAGCGGAGTGCGCGTCAATGCCGTGTCACCTGGGATCATCAACACCTCGATGCATCCGCCAGAGGCCCATCCGGTGTTGGCTTTGATGCACCCGCTGGGCCGGCTGGGAGATGTGTCCGAAATCGCGCATGCGGTGATGTATCTGGAGACGGCGACGTTCGTGACCGGCGAATTTCTCCACGTCGATGGCGGGCAGGCGGCCGGCCACCATGCGATCTAGCGCAGCGTAATCCGCCAATCATTGATGGGAAAATGGCCGGTTGCGCCTTCGGGCTCGACTTGCTCGAGGGAACGACGCCGACATGCAACGGGCTACTTCGCCGCGCGGGCCGGCCTTGTTCCGATAATGGCGGGCAGCGACCCGGTCGGGGTCGGATCGGCCTTCGCCGTTTCCGGCGGCAGCGTCGCGCGCGCGGTCGCGTCAGGAAATCGCGTTTTCATTTCGCGCAGGAATCCGTCAAGCGTGTCGACGCTTGCCGCCATCCTGGCGATCTTGGCGAATTCGGCGCTGCTGTTGGCTGTCGGCTTGCTGGCGGTCTCGAACGCGACCCGGTCGGCATCGCCGCTCATCAACGGCGCATATTTTTCGCGGAAGCGTGCCAGACCGATGGCATCCTCGGCCAGCGCATATCCGACCACCGCGCGGATCACATCGCCTTTCTCCACCGGATTTAGCGGTTTGAAGTCGCGCCAGCGATCGCCGTAGTACAGTTCGATCTGTTCGGCAGATTCGCGCCACTGCCGCGCGGCCCAGTAGATATCGGAGCGCAGCCGGATCGCTTCGCGGCCGCTGATGTTCGAGATGATGTCGAGCGCGAGGTCGTGGCGCCCGACATCGCTTTGCGCGCGTGCCTCCAGCAACAGCCGTTGCTGACGCAGTTCGCCGGAGAGGTCCGCGATGCGGGTTGAGCGAAGCGCGGCGATGGCGCGATCCGGCTTGCGATTGGTCAGGTAGACCATTGCGAGGCGTGCCGCCACCTGCGCCCGCGCCGCGCCTTCCAGCCGCTTGTCGACCTGATACTGCAGCAGTTCGCTGGCCTGGTCGAGCAGATCGACCGCGACCAGCCGGTCCGCGAGGCGGCGGATCATCTCGTCGCCGCGCCGCCCGATCGGCGTCAACTCCCGATGCTCGTAGAACGTCCCGAGCGCGTCGATCGGCGGAAGGTCGTCACCCTTCGGCCCCAGAAACAGCTGGGCGAACAGCGCCGACGCCAGGTCCTGACCCTGCCGCGCGATTTCCGAATTGGGCTGCAGCCTGTTCGCGGTCCTCACCGCCGCGAACGCGTCCTCGTAGCGTCCGGTATCGGCATAGATGCGCGCCAGCATTTCCAGCGTCTGCACCTCGAAGCCGTCGCCGCGCCACGTTACCGTGAGCGTCTCAAGCTCGCGCAAGGCGTCCGCCTGGCTGATTTCGTCGCGTTTCTGCCTCAGCCCGATTTCAAGCAGCTTGGCCTCGGCGGCGGCGGCGCGGTCCGGGGATTCCACCGCGGTCTTGTACTCATCAAGCGCATCCTTGTCGTGCCCGAGCGCTTCGGCGAGCCTGCCGCGCAGCACCGAAACCGCAGGTTTCAGTTCCGCCGGCAGACCTACAACTTCCAGCTCGCTGGCACGTTTGGCGGCGCCCGCATAGTCCCTGACTTCGAGCGACGCACGCATCGCATCGACGATCACAATGCGCTGCAGTTCGATCGGCAGCGAGGTGATGGCGAACTCGACATTCTTGAATTTCTCGCGCGCTTCAGCCCATTTTCCGGTACGCGAATAAGCCAGCGCCTTCCAAAGCTGCGAATCGTAGTTGGATCCGATCGCCGGACTGGCGAGGTCCTTCAGCCCCCGCTCCGGGCGCCCCATCAGGACGCTCGCGACCGCGTGCACGATCAGGGCAACCGGGTCTTCAGACCCCGGCTTGGCGCCGGCGAGTGCGAGATCCAGAACACCCCTGGCTTCCGGATACAGCCCGCGCGACAGATAGAAGCGGCCAAGCTCGATCCGGGCCGGCGTGCGCTGATCGGCCTCCGCGGCCGCCGCGGCGTCGACAAGCGCATCTTCTCGCGCGACGAAGCTTCCCTCCCGATTCTTGCGCCAATCGTCGACGTCGAAAATCGGCCGGGCCGCCGTCGACGCCCGCTCCTCTCCAGTGTCGGCCGATGACAGCGTCAGCCCACCGGGCCTGCCGACGACGATCTTGTCGGCGGTAATCTCGGCCGTGACATCGTCGGAGTTCGGACGAATCACCACGCCCTGGATCGATTCAAGCAGCGACATCTCGACAAAATCCTGCCGCTTGATGAAACCGCGAACCGGCGCCATCGCGGTGACCACCATCAGGGTGTCGCCCGCGTCCGGATCGACAAGCCGATGCAGCCGGCCGGCTTTGGACAATGCCACGGCGACATTGGCGTGCGCGCGATCGGCGACGTTTCGTATCGCCACGAGCGGTTGCGTCGGCGTTTGCATGGCGTCGGCGAATGTGACCGTCCAGTTTGCGCCGCCCGATTTTTCATCGGCGGTCAGTGAGGGCATTTGAGGGCGGTTGAGACGGATGCGGACCGCCTGCCCCTTTTCCAGCGGCATGACGCTGACGTCGGCGATAACGGCGCCGCCCTGGCTGCGGATCGGCTCGACATCGATCGGCTTTTTGGAATCGAACAGCAGCCACACGGTATCGGCGCGGCGGAACAACGCCGCTGGCGTGGCGGCCGAAAATGAAAAGCTCAGCCGCAGGCCGTCATTGTCCCGGCTGGCGCTGACGCTGGCCGCGCTATCGCCGGATTTGATTTCCGGACGCTGCGGCGACGGTGGCGGCGCGGCCGCGGCGAGCGGCATTTTTGGCGGAGCCTCGGCTGCGGCAGCCGGCGACTCCTTTGAAGGGGGCGAAGGTATTTGGGCGTCGGACGCGGGGGGCGCCTTCGGTGCCGGTTCGGGATTGATCTCGATATGGGCTTCCCGCGCGAGCGTCTCCGACGTCGGCGGCGCAATCT
>JBAVEE010000052.1:0-8358 GCA_049587575.1 Bradyrhizobium sp. | reverse complement strand
GTGATGGGTGACGACGCCCTTGGGGTTGCCGGTTGTCCCCGACGTGTAGCTCAGTGCGATGGCGTCCCATTCGTCCTGTGGCAGCCGGGTGATGAAACTTTCATCGCCCTGCAACAGCGCATCCTCGTATTCGATCTCGCCGATCCGTCTTCCGCCCACGAAGGCCTTGTCGTCAACATCGATAACGAACGGCTTCTCGCCCTTCATCAGCGTCAGCGCCTCCGCAATCACGTTCGCAAATTCCGGATCCACCAGGATGACCCGGGCGCCGCCGTGATCGAGCTGGAAAGCGATCGAGGAGGAATCAAGCCGGATGTTGAGCGCGTTGAGCACGGCGCCAGCCATCGGGACCGCGAAATGTATCTCGTTCATCGCCGGGATATTCGGCAGCATCGCCGCAACCGTGTCGCCGGGACCGATGTTTCGGCGCGCGAGGTATGACGCGAAGCGCCGGCACCGCGCATAGGTCTGCGACCAGGTGAAGACGCGGCCCTCATATACGGCGCTGGTTTGATCAGGATAAATCGCAGCCGTGCGCGCCAAAAAACTCAGCGGCGTCAAGGCCACGAAATTGGCGGGCGTTTTATCCAGGCCGATGCTGTACTGGCTTTGCTTTCCACCCATCGGTCGCCTCCCAATCCATATTTCCTAAAGGAACCCGATTGATATCCACGGGAAAATCGCCACGATGATCAAGCCGACCATCAACGCCAGCAGATAGCCCCAGATCGGGCGTATGCCCTCGGCGGGCTCGACCCGCCCGATGGCGCAGGCCGCATAATATCCCACTCCGAACGGCGGGGCGAACAGGCCAATGCCCATGGCGAGGATGATGATCATCGCATAATGGACCTCGTGAACGCCAACGGCGCGGGCGATCGGAAACAACAGCGGACCGAACAGCACGATGGCCGGAATACCCTCGAGCACGCTGCCCAGAATTGTGAACGCGACGATCGATACCGCGATAAAACTCGCGGAACCGCCGGGCAGGCCGGTCATCCCTGCGGCAAGTGCGCGCGAAAATCCTGATTGGGTCAAGCCCCAAGCCATGCCGGTTGCGGTGCCGATGATCAACAGGATCGCGCCCGACAGGCAGGCGGTCTCGATCAACATCGGCATCAATCGCCGCCAGTTGAAGCGGCGATAGATCAGCAGACCGACGACAAAGCCGTAAACGATCCCGATCGTGGAAACCTCGGTCGCGGTCGCAACCCCCTCGACGACCGCGGCGCGGATCACGAAGGGCAGGGCCAGCGCGGGCAGGGCGACGAGGAAGGACCGGATGATCTCCGGGCCGCTGGCGCGCTTGACGTGACTGAGGTCCTCGCCGCGATAGCGCCACCACACCAGCGCCGACAGGGTGATGGCCAGCACGACGCCCGGCAGCAGGCCGCCGGTAAACAACGCCGAAATCGAAACGCCGGTCACCGAGCCGATCGTGATCAGCACCAGGCTCGGCGGGATGGTTTCGGTCTGCGCGCCGGTGGCCGCGAGCAACGCAACGAGGTCGCCGGGGCGGGCGCCGCGCTGTTTCATTTCCGGAAACAGTACCGGCGCCACCGCCGCCATGTCGGCGGCTTTCGAGCCGGATATGCCCGAAACCAGATACATCGCGCCAACCAGCACGTAATGCAGGCCGCCGCGCACATGGCCGAGCAGACTTGCCAGAAACGCCACCATCGCGCGCGCCATGCCGGCCATCTCAATCAGCAACCCGAGGAAGATGAACAGCGGCACCGCCAGCAGGATCAGGTGGCTCATGCCCTCATCCATGCGTCCGACCAGCACCATCAGCGGCGTGTGCGTGGTCAGCGCCAGGTAGCCAAAAACCGCAAGTCCGAACGCGAAGGCGATCGGTACCCCGGCAAAGACGCAGAAGCCGACCACGCCGACGAAGAAAATGATCAGATTGAGGTTGCCGAGCGGACGCAGCCAAGGCGCCGCCATCCAGAAAACGCTGATCAGCAAAGCGACCGAAAGCACCGCGCCCAGCACGAGCCTGACTTCGCCGATCCGCACCAGCCGCAGCAAGGCAAACAGCGCCATCAGGCAAATGCCGACCGGCAGCGCCGCGGCGCGCCAGGTATTGGATATCTGCAGCGCCGGCGTGGTGATAAAGCTTTCCTCATAGGCGTATTGATAGGCCGGCCCGACGATCAGCAGCAGAAAAGCCAGCGCGGCGCAGGTCGCCACGACATCGAGATAGGCCCGCACGGCGGGCGTCGCATTGGCGACAACGGCCGTCATCCGCATGTGTTCGGAGCGACGAAACGCGACCGCGGCCCCGAGCATCGCCAGCCACAGGAACAGGATCGATGCCAGCTCATCCGACCAGATCAAGGGGCGCTGCAGGCCGTAACGCGCAACGACGCCTGCGAACAGCGTGAAGACCTCGGCAACAACCAGCAACGCGGCAGGAATCTCGACGATCATTCCAAGCCAGGTTTCAAGTCCCGCCGCAAGCGCGCGGGGGCGAGGGGGCACCACCTCGCCGGTCGCCGCCTGCGTCGCTTCGGCGTGAGCCATTACCGTCCCTTGATCATCACCTGGGCCACTCCGTTACGACAATTTGCCGACGGACTTCTCCAGTATCGCCCATGCCTCGTCGCCGTATTTTCCCTTCCATTCGGAATAGAACCCGGCCGCGCGCAGCTTCTCGCGGAAAGGTGCGACATCCGGCTGATTGAAGATCAACCCTTTGCTTGCAAGGTCCTCGCGTACGGTCGCATTGAGCTTCTCGGTATCGGCCCGGGCTTTGAGCGCCGCGGCGTTGACGTTCTTTTCCACCACCGTTCGAACGTCGGCGGGCAGTGCTTCCAGGGCGCGGCGGTTGGCCAGGAACCAATAGCCGTCCCACATGTGGTTGGTCAGCGAGCAGTACTTCTGGACCTCGTAGAGTTTGGCGGTGGAAATCAGCGCCAGCGGATTTTCCTGGCCTTCGACGATCCTGGTTTGGAGCGCCGAATAGACTTCGTTGAAGTTGATCGAAGCGGGCGCCGCGCCAAACGCCTTGAACATAGAGGTCCACAGCGGCGACACCGGCACCCGGATTTTGAAGCCCTTGTAATCATCGGGTCCGTTGATGGGCTTGGTCGAGGAGGTGGTCTGTCGAAAGCCGTTATCCCAGATCTTTTCGAACGCCACGATGTTGGCCTTGGCGACCTCCCGGCGCACAAAGGCCCCGAGATCGCCATCCATGGCCTTCCAGACGGTGGGATAATCGGGAAATGCAAAACCCATCCCGTTGATGGAGGCGGCCGGCACCAGCGTCGCCAGGATCAGGCCCGACATTGTGAAGAATTCGACGCCCCCGGAACGAAGCTGGCTCAACACGTCGGTGTCGGCGCCGAGCTGGTTGTTCGGGAAAATCTGCAGATCGAAACGGCCATTGGTCTCGGTCTTGATCGCCGCCGCCATTTCCCTGGAGCGAATGTTCAGGGGGTGCGTATCCGGCAGATTATTGGCAAATTTGTAGGTAAATTCGGCCTGCTGGGCGCGCGCGACAAAGGGCGCGCCCACGCTGCCCATCACAGCCGAGGCCGCCGAGGCCTTCAGTAACGTCCGTCGCGAAAAGCCCATCTGTTATCTCTCCCTGATTGTTCTTATGGATTGCATCATACGGACCCGGCACCGCCGGGTCATTAGCCGTCTCGGCCGGCTTATTGCCCGCTTTCGGCGGAAATACCAAGCTTTCAGCTATCGGATTTTCGTTGGGAAATTCCGTGCGAGGACTGCGTCATCCAAGCATGCGGGGCTTGCCGCAAGGACCGGGATTGTGGGGGAGCCAATGATGGCGGGTTTGAACACTTCGGAGGCAGCCTTGCGATTACCGAAGTTCCGGCTGACGGCGGCGTGGCAATTCTCGGACTCCGTCCTCTGGGAGCTGGTCGAGAACCGCCGGTTCAAATCCATAAAGATGACGCCGTCCGGGCCGGTCCGCGCGCCGGAGAGACTCCGGCCGACAAAGGGCGGCTTCGCCGCAGCCGCGTGTATGCTCGAGCGCCTAGCTGCACCAACTAATGTTATTGTGGAATATCGAGATTCAAATCTAGCAATTTGAAATAACTGGATAATAATATATTCCATAATATACCTTATGCGAATATCGGATTTAGTTCCTCGGCCCGCGTTCGACTTCCCGCCCGCTGTGGGCTCCCGCGCTGACCGAGGTATCGGCCGGGTACCATGCCTTTCGCGAAGGAGTATTTCGCGGACGACAACGGTAGGATATCGCTCAGCGACCTCCGGCCCAATCCGACGTCCATTAGAACCGATTGAGTTCGGATCGCTCAACAAGACGCCAAACGTCTCGCCACTGGGAAGGAAGTCATCATGCGCGCTCTGCTGCTCGCCGCCGGTCTTTGTACGATTGCGATCCCAGCGTTTGCCCAAGCCCCTCGCGACGATCCGGGCCCCCTCACCATCGCCCGCCAAGGCAGCTTCTTCATCGGCGGACGTGATGTGAAATCCGACACGCTTTCGACTCTGCCTGCGTATGCGGCATCGGGGACGATCACCGTGGACCAGATGTATGTGCGCTACCAGGTTCCCACCGGTGTGCCCGGCGTCCCTATCGTTCTGATCCACGGCTGTTGCCTGACCGGCAAGACCTGGGAAACGACGCCGGACGGTCGCATGGGCTGGGACGAATATTTCCTCCGCCGCGGTCATCCGACCTACGTCATCGATCAAGCCTGGCGCGGCCGTTCCGCCGCCGACCCGTCCGCGATCAACGCCGTGCGCAGCGGCAAGGCCGGCGCGGACCAGTTACCGATCGTGTTCTCGGCAGGCCGCGAGGGCGCCTGGGCCATCTTCCGGTTCGGCAAGGAATATCCGCAGTTGATGCCCGGCATGCGCTTTCCCGTCGCGGCACAGGCGGAATTCTGGAAGCAGATGGTTCCGGATAGCCTGAACAGCCTCCCTACGCCAAACCCCACGGTCCCGGCGCTTTCGGAACTGGCGCAGAAGATCGGCGGTACGGTGCTGATGAGCCATTCGCAATCGGGCATCTACCCATTTCAGACCGCGGTGATCAGCCGTAAGGGCATTGACGGCATTGTTTCCATCGAGCCCGGCGCCTGCCCCACGCCGACCGACGATATGACGCCCTACGCGGGCCTGCCTATCCTGGTGTTGTTCGGCGACTATGTCGACGAGTTCCCGCGCTGGGCGCCGCGGTTGAAGAACTGCCGCGCCTTTATTGCCGCGGCCAACGCGGCCGGCGGCAAGGCGGAACTGCTGGTGCTGCCCGACATCGGAATCAAGGGCAACACGCACATGCTGATGCAGGACGACAACAATCTCGACATCGCCGATATCCTGCTGGACTGGATCGGCAAGCACGTGGCCATGACCGGGCAGTGAGCGGCGTCGCTAGCCTGCCGCCGCTGGACGCGAAGCAGCCGCCTTCCCTAGGGCCAGATCGCGTTCAGTATTTCGGCCAGTCGCGCGCCGCCCTTGGCCAATTGCTTGCGCTTGATGACGTCGGCGAGAAAGAGATAGGCCGTGTGGTCGTCGAAGGTCACCGTCCACTGCACGCGGGGCGGCGGTTCGGTGCGCGCAAAGGTCAGGCCCGTAAAGGCCAGGTGCGCGACCTGGATCGTGTCCGAGGCCCAACTGGTCGGCCAGTCCTCGATGGCGCCCCGGCTTGCCGGCACAGCGCGGGCTTGCGCCAGTAATTCCCGGGTCGCGGCCTCGCCGATATCGGTCGGGATATCGTCCCATTCGTGATGCAGGTTGACGTTCTGGTCCTGGATGGCATTGCCGCCGAGCGTAGCGGTGGCGGGATCGACGGCGTGGGCGATATCGGGATCGACGAGATTGCCGTCGGCGTCGAGGTAGACCGCTCCGACATGCAGCGGCTGGTGCAAATCGCCGACGAAATGCGTCAGCAGGATCAGAGCTTCCTTCTCGTCCTTGATCGAGAACGGCGGCGGCACGGGTTTGCCCCGCAGCTTCGCGATCGCCGCCCCGATCACGGCGACGACATCGTGCGTGGTCGTGCCCTGGAAGCTGCGCTCGAAATCGCTGCGCTGGATGGCCACATCCTCGAAATGATAGGTGGTGTGACAGCCGTCCGGCGGCGTGTCCGGCCCCTCCGGACAATTGGACCAGTTGCGCATGGCATAATCCACCAGCCGCGCCCTCTCCTCCCTTGATTTGAAAGGCGTACAAGGCACCTCGAAGTCGAGATGCTCGGGGTTCACGACATATTCAAAGCTCCCGTCGGGATGCCGGACCACGCTCCGCACGCAATCGGCCCAAGGGCCCGCCGTGCGCAAATCGAATCCAAGAATCTGCCGAACTTGTTGTCTAGCGCTCGGTTTCAGCAGCTGGTCGGCGATCGAGCCAACCACCTTGTGGCCCTGGTATCCCCAGGCCGAGGCAGCGATCGGGTACAGCAGAGACAGCACACAATTGAGCGTGAGGACCACTTTGAACATCGCCGTCCTGTCCGATTGCCCGTGAACCCGGCTCGGTCAAAATGCTCCCTTAGGTTGTATTTGTCAACGAAACTATCTGAGTCGCCTAGCGCCCCTTGAAGCGCGGTTTTCGCCGCTCCAGAAACGCCGCGACGCCCTCTTCGTGATCCTCGGTCAGGCTCGCGAGCGCGAACTGGTCGACATCCATGTGGCTGGCGAGATCGTCAAGCGCGTGCGCCAGGCGATTGACGGTCAGCTTGGTCATGGCGACCGACAGCGGCGGCTGTGCCGCGACTTTTGCAGCGAGGGTCATGGCGGCGTCGAACGCCTTGCCGGGATCGGCCACCTCCTCCACCAGTCCCCATTCAAAGGCCTCGGTGGCGCTGATGCGCTGGTCCGCCAGGATCACCGCCTGTTTGGTCCGGGCCGGCCCGATCAAATGCAGCATGCGCGGGATGCTCTGCCAGCTCATGTTCATGCCGAGCCCGATTTCAGGCACCCGCAGATGGGCGTCGCGGCCGATGACGCGAAAATCGAGCGCGACGGCGAGCGCCACGCCGCCGCCGATGCAAAAACCTTCAATGGCGCCGATGGTGATCTGCTCCATCTCCTGCCAGGCGCGGCTCAGCCGCGGTCCGAGTCTCAGATGCCGCCGCAGCGAACCGAGATCCATGGATTTGCGCAAGCGGCCCTCTGGATCCTTCAGGTCAAAGCCCGCGCTGAACGCCGCAGGCCCGCCGGTGAGCACCACGACCGAGGTGTCGGCGTCGTCCTCGAAGCTGCGCGCCGCCTCGGTCAGTTGGCGCAGCGCTTCCGGCGACAGCGCGTTGATGCCGTCGCCGCGGTCAAAACGCACCACCGCGACGCGGCCTTCCGGACCAAGGCCCTTCTCGATCGTGACAAAATCGGCCACCAGATTTCCTGCTTTTCAGTATTTTCTGCAACGTTACAGCATAACTTCATGATGGCATACGCGCCGATGCCGCGCTGGCGCGGCGCGCAGAGGGAGCGGCAGACGCCTCGACATCGGCAGAAGATTTCGTCTATCCTTCCCGAATGACCGACCATGAGCATCATCACCACGATCACTCCGAACTGTCCGAGACCGAGCTGCGCGTGCGGGCGCTCGAAAGCATCCTGACCGAAAAAGGCTATGTCGATCCGGCGGCGCTCGATGCCATTATCCAGGCCTACGAAACCAGGATCGGCCCGCACAATGGCGCTCGGGTTGTCGCCAAAGCTTGGTCCGATCCTGCCTTCAGGCAGTTCCTGCTCGAGGACGCCACCAAGGCCGTGGGCACCCTCGGTCACGTGAGCCGCGTCGGCGATCATCTCGTCGCGGTCGAGAACACGCCACGGCGCCATAACATGGTCGTGTGCACGCTGTGCTCCTGCTATCCCTGGGAAATGCTCGGCCTCCCGCCGGTCTGGTACAAGGCGGCCCCCTACCGTTCGCGCGCGGTGAAGGACCCGCGCGGCGTACTCGCCGATTTTGGCATAAGCCTGCCAAGGGAAACCGAGATACGGGTGTGGGATTCGACCGCCGAAACCCGCTTCCTGGTGCTGCCGATGCGTCCCGACGGCACCGATGGCTGGAGCGAGCAGCAGCTCGCGGAACTCGTGACGCGGGACTCGATGATCGGCACCGGATTTCCCAAAACGCCGGGAGCGCCGTCGTGAATGGCGTGCATGACATGGGCGGCATGGACGGCTTCGGCAAGGTCGAAGTCGAGCCGAACGAACCGATGTTTCACACCGAATGGGAAAGTCGCGTGCTGTCGATGGTACGTGCGATGGGTGCGGCCGGCGCCTTCAATATCGATACCTCGCGCTACTATCGGGAGACGTTGCCGCCGGATATCTATCTTGCGAGCTCGTACTATCAGAAATGGCTGCTCGGTCTCGAAGATATGCTGGTCGACAAGGGTTACAT
>JBAVEE010000051.1:0-2757 GCA_049587575.1 Bradyrhizobium sp. | reverse complement strand
CGATCAATCTTTACCGGTCCGTCCACGCGTTCAAGCGTTGCCACAGCTCCCAGCGGCACGACTTGCCCGCTGGGCAACGTAATCTTGAGTCCGGCAAATGTTGCACTCGCCCCCTTCTCATCGTTGGCCCCACGTAACAAAATGGGAGTGCGCCTTCCACTCTCTACCACGATTCCAACAGTTTTGCCTTCTATCTGCGCCCGTAACCCATCAGCGATATCGTCGACACTCAGACCCAGTCGGCCCGCCTGCAACCGATCGACAGCGACGCTCAAATACTGAACACCTTCGTTAAGGACCGTACGAACATCTTCGCTGCCCGGCACGGATTTTAACGTCGTCGTAATTTGACCGGCAAGCTTGTTGAGCTCCGGAATATCGGGACCAAAAATCTTGACGACGACGTCGCCGCGCACGCCGATGATCATTTCCTGGACGCGCATGTCGATGGGCTGGGTAAAGCTGTAGGAAATGCCTGGCAGATTATCGAGAACCTTGCGGAGCTCTCCGAGCAGCCACTCCTTGTCGTCCGGGCGACGCCAGTCTTTGGATGGTTTCGTGAGGAGATAGGTGTCGGTCTGATTGAGCCCCATGGGATCGAGGCCGAGTTCATCGGAACCGGCCCGCGCGACAATGCCCGTCACTTCCGGCACGGCTTGCATGATGGCTTTTTGGATCTTCAGGTCGAGCGCTGCGCTGTCTTCGAGACTGACGGATGGCAGTTTCTCGATACCGACGATCAATGTACCCTCATCCATCGTGGGCATGAAGGTTTTGCCGATTTGCGCGTAGACGAGGATGGTAACCCCGAGGATGACTCCGGCGACCGCGAACACGAGCAGCTCACGACGTAACGCCCACCGCAACGCGGGCAGATATGCAGCGGATGCGCGTCGCATCAGCCACGTATCCGCATGAGCCTCACGCCGGAGCAGAAACGATGCCAGCACGGGAATGACCGTGAGCGACAGCAGCAGCGAGCTGCCGAGCGCAAAAACGATCGCCAGCGCCACCGGAATGAACAGCTTTCCTTCGAGGCCCTGCAACGTCAGCAGCGGAAGGAAGACGATGATGATGATCGCGATCCCCGACGTGACGGGGACGACCACGTCCCTTGCGCCACGATAGATGGTGTGGAGGAACGGCAGGCGCGCGGTATTGCGGCCATGCGAGATTTGAGCCACCACGTTTTCAACGACGACGACGGCGGCGTCGATCAGCATGCCGATGGCGATGGCCAACCCGCCAAGGCTCATCAGGTTGGCGGACATTCCAAACTGCCGCATTAAAATAAAGGTTCCAAGCGCCGAGAGCGGCAACGTCATCACGACGACGGTGGCTGCACGCCAATCGCCGAGAAACAGCATGAGCAGCACGACCACGAGAGCCGTTGCCTCCAGGAGAGCCCTCGCAATCGTGCTCACAGCACGTTGAACGAGATCGCCTCGATCGTAGAAGACGGCCAGGGTGACGCCGTCGGGCAAGCTCGGCTGCAACTCCGCGAGTTTGGCCTTGACGCCTTCAACCACGTCGCGCGCGTTGGCGCCACGCAGTCCCAGCACCAGGCCTTCGACCGCCTCGCCCTGACCGTCTTTCGTCACAACGCCGTAGCGAGTGATGCTGCCCATTTCCAGACGCGCGACATCTCCGATCCGGACGACTCCGCTTTCCCGGGAAGCGACGACGATGTTGCGCAGATCATCAAGGCTACGGACGTTGCCTTCGGTGCGGACGAGCAAAACCTCTTCACCGTCGCGCAGTCGGCCCGCTCCGTCATTCCGATTGTTTGTTTCTACCGCCTTCTGCAACGCTTCGGTGGTGATACCGTGCGCCGCCATGGCAGCGTTGTTGGGTATGATTTCGAAACTTCGGACATACCCTCCGAGGGAGTTCACCTCGGCCACGCCAGGTAGGGTTCGCAACGCCGGCCGGATAACCCAGTCCAGAAGACTGCGCCTTTCGGCAAGGCTCAGGTTGCCGCCCTCGACGGTGAACATGAACATTTCACCGAGCGGTGTCGTAATTGGAGCCAAGCCGCCGCTGGTGTTGGGGGGCAGGTCCTTGATTACCGCGCCGAGCCGTTCGGACACCTGATTTCGGGCCCAGTAAATGTCCACACCATCCTCGAAATCGATGGTCACATCGGTCAGCGCATACTTCGTGACCGACCGCAGGATCTTCTTGTAGGGGATGCCCAGCATCTCGATTTCGATCGGCGTGGTGATGCGCGCCTCGACCTCCTCCGGCGTCATACCGGGCGCCTTCATGATGACTTTCACCTGGACAGGAGAGACATCCGGAAAGGCGTCGATCGGGAGCTCGCGAAAGGCGTAGACGCCCGCCCCCAGCAAGACCGCCGTCAACAAGGCCACGAGCAATCGCTGAGCCAGCGCGAATTCCACCAGACGCGCCAGCATTACTCCGCACCTCCGAGACTCCACGCACCTTTCAGCGCAATCAGCCCCCGCACCGCAATGCTTTCGTCGCCGCGAAATGGACCGCGTATGATCGATGCCTCGGCGGTTTCCTCTTCCACGACGACCGGTTGCACCCTGAAGCCGTTCTCGGTCTTCACGAAAACGAACGCGTCCTTGCCTCGACGAACGATCGCTTCCGGCTGTATTTGCCAGGTCCCCTCACTGGGCCCGGGCAATTCGACTTGAACCTCAACGAACAGTCCCGGCTTCAATCCGGCTCCGTCGCCATCTATCACCGCGCGGATGTCGATGGACTGGGTTGTGCGGTCCGCGGTCGTAC
>JBAVEE010000050.1:0-3586 GCA_049587575.1 Bradyrhizobium sp. | reverse complement strand
ATGCAAAACCGCAGGCATAGTGGCTCGCCGGGCGGCATTGCCCCGCAATATCAGTCCGTCTTCATGTTCAGCGCATGACAGGCATTGCAGCGCTCGCGCAACTGTCCGATCAGCGGCCTGAATTCGTCGGCCCGCCTGGCGCGGCTGGCGCTCCGGGCGATCTTCGAGGCCTCGGTGGCACGCTGGTAAAAATCCGCAAAATTCGACCACAGATCGGGAGAGGCAAACGTATCGGTCGCGGGGTCGCGCTCGGCGCCCGGCTTCCACTGATTGGTGGCCGGCGGGAACAGATGCGGGAACGCCATCAGCATGGTCGAGATCGTCTCCGCATGTTCCTGGGCATCCGACAGCACGAGCTTGTCTTCCGGCGCCAGCATGATCTCGACCTCATCCATGTTCATATCGATGGCCCCCATCAATATCTTGCGGGCAAAGATCGTATCCCTGGCCGCCGGCTGCTCCTGAGCCGACGCCGGGGTCCATCGGCACCGCGATCGCCAGGACGCACGTAATTTCACATGAACGCATCAACGCGCAGGCCGCCCGCCTGCCTTCGTGCCAGCGCAAAGGCTGCACAACGCGTTTTACCGGCGCCGCGGCTTGTTATCGGGTGCCGGAGTAGCCACTTGATCAGTCAGCGTCATGGACCGCTCCAACCGCAGCTGTCCCGCAACGCGACACTTAGCTTTGCCACATCCAATGACGATTTCGACCAACGGCATATCGCTTCGATATGCGCGTAACGGGTCAGGACACCTATGGCCATCGAACATGCCGCCGTGCAGGTGGTCAACAAGCCATGGGGGGTCGCGGATCTCCATCCCTGGAGCGGCATCGAGGGTTCCGGTGACCCGGTTGGGGAGCTGTGGTTTCAGCGCGCCGATCGAAGCGCGCCAATCCCTGCGTTGCTGCTCAAGCTGTTGTTCACCAGCGAGCCGTTGTCAATTCAGGTTCATCCGGACGATGCATTCGCCCGCTCCGTCGGGCTGCCGAACGGCAAGACCGAAGCATGGTACATCCTGTCGGCAACGCCGGATGCGCGGGTCGGCGTTGGATTGAAGCGGCGCCTCGCGCCGGGGGAATTGCGCGCAGCGATCAGGAGCGGCGCGATTGCCGGTCTGGTCGATTGGCGTCCCGCCAGGAAAGGCGACATCATTTTCATCCCTGCCGGCACAATCCACGCCATCGGCGCCGGGATCGTGCTCGCCGAGATTCAGCAGCACAGCGACGCGACTTTCCGTCTGTTCGATCATGGCCGGACGCGCGAACTGCACGAAGACAGCGCCGTCGCCGTTTCCGATGCCGGGCCGCTCCGGACTCAGGCCGGTCCGCAACGCCTCTCCGCGGCCCGAACCGCCCTGGTTGCAAGCCCGCATTTTGTACTTGAGCGGATCGATCTACCGGCAAATTCGAGCTGGGCCCTTAATGCGAAGCGGGAAACCTGGGTCCTCGTGATCGAAGGTCAGGCTCAGGTCGGACCGACGAGCGTGACTGCCGGCGACGCCGTGTTTGCCGAGGCCGACCGCGCCGGCATCGACGTCGGGCCCGATGGAATGAGCGCTTTGCTGGCCTATCCGGGACCAGATCCGGTTGTTGCGTTGCTGGAAGAGAATGGAGAACACATGACCAAATCCGCCCGTATGCCGGCTGCGCGCTCGTCGAAACCGGAAGAGATCGTCGGGGTGCAGACATGACGCCGCTCCGCCGCCTCGCCTTCATCGGCAATTCGCTTCCCCGCCATTGCGGGATCGCCACTTTCACCACCGACTTGCGGCAGGCGATAACGACATCACGCCAGGACCTCGAGACCCGCATCGTGGCCATGACCGACCACGGTCAAAGCTATGACTATCCTGCTTCGGTCGCGTTCCAGATCAACGACAACAACATCGAGGAGTATGCGCGCGCGGCAGACTTCCTGAACGCCGGCCGGTTCGACGTCGTCTGTCTGCAGCATGAATTCGGGATTTTCGGCGGCGAAGCCGGCGCCCACATTCTCCTGCTGTTGTCGCGCCTCACCGTGCCGGTGGTCACAACGCTGCACACCGTGTTGGCCAAGCCGACCGCGGTCCAGCGCGCGGTGCTGAACGGCATCGTCGAGGCGTCCTCGAAGATCGTGGTGATGGCCGAGAAGGGCCGCGAGCTGCTCCGAAGCGTCTACCACGTGCCGGACGACAAGATCGAGGTCATCGCCCACGGCATTCCCGACGTTGCATTTTCCGGGCCCGATGCAGCGAAGGCCAGGCTCGGCTTCGCCGGCAAGCCGGTCATTCTGACATTCGGCCTGTTGTCCCCCAACAAGGGCATCGAAGTCATGATCGACGCGATGCCGTTGATTCTGAAGCGCCGCCCGGATGCGGTCTATGTCGTGCTCGGCGCAACGCATCCGAATCTGGTCCGCGACCAGGGCGAGGCCTATCGCGAAAGCCTGATGGCGCGGGTGCGCGAACTTGGCGTCGAAGACCACGTAGTGTTCCTCGACCGCTTCGTCGATCAGGCCACGCTGCTCGAATTCATTTCGATGTGCGATGTCTATGCGACGCCCTATCTCAATGAAGCGCAGATGACGTCGGGTACCCTGGCCTACAGCTTCGGACTGGGCAGGCCGGTCGTCTCGACGCCCTACTGGCACGCGCACGAACTGCTGGCCGATGGACGCGGCGTTCTGGTGCCATTTGGCGATGCGGCAGCGACCGGGCACGAAATCGCAGAGTTGCTCACCGACGACGCCCGCCGCGATGCGATGTGTCGGCGCGCCTATACGGTCAGCCGCACCATGACCTGGCAACGCGCCGCCGAGCGTTACGTATCCGTCTTCGAGCAGGCGCGGCAGGGTCACTGGCTCAAGGTCGTCGCCCGCTCCGACGCGACCTTGCCCGAACCGCGCAGCCCGGCGGTGCCCGACATGCAAATCGGTCATTTCCTTGCGATGTGCGACGATACCGGGCTGTTCCAGCATGCCGTGCATTCGGTGCCTGATCGCTCGCACGGCTACTGCGTCGATGACAACGCCCGTGCGTTGCTGCTGGCCTGCGCGCTCAATGATCCGGGCGAACAGCGGCTGCCGGAAATCCTGACCGCCCGTTTTGCGGCTTTCGTGCAGCATGCATGGAACCCGGACACCAGGCGATTTCGCAACTTTATGGGTTTCAATCGCAGCTGGCTTGAAGGCAGCGGTTCCGAGGACAGCCACGGCCGAACGCTCTGGGCCCTGGGCGAGTGCGCGCGCCGAGACGCAAGTCCGTCGCGGCGCCGGTGGGCTCAAGCCCTGTTCGCCGAAGCCTTGCCGACCGCGGAGGGCTTTCGTTCCCCCCGGGCGTGGGCCTTCACGCTACTGGGTCTGGACGCCTATTGCGCCGCGGCGCCGGATGATCTCCACGCTTGTGAGGTCCGGCATCTTCTTGCCGGCAAGCTGATGTCGATTCTGGCGTCGGTCGAGTCCCCGGAATGGGTGTGGTTCGAGGAAGGACTGGCCTACGACAACGCCCGCCTGCCGCAGGCGTTGATATTGGCGGGCACGGCAACGCAAACGCCCGATTTTGTCGAGGCCGGCCTGAGGTCGTTGCGTTGGCTGATGACACAGCAA
>JBAVEE010000049.1:0-3715 GCA_049587575.1 Bradyrhizobium sp. | reverse complement strand
TAGCATCGGCAGGTTCAAGTCATTCACCCCTGACGAACGGCGGCCATCGCGCGCCCTGCGACAAGCGTGAAGCCTGCAGGGGAGGCTAAGAAAGAGCCGCGACAACGATTGCGCTGAATTGCCAATTTTCTTTCAGGCGGCAGGGCGCGCACGTGCCCGATATCGCGGCGTGAAAAGCCTCGATGAGAAGTCTTGACGAAGAGCCACCGCAAAAGGTGGCGGATGATGCGGTTTGCACGCGTCAGTTTGCGGGCCGCGCGATGTGCCAGAGATTTGAGGAATCGAAGCCGTTGGCGTCGCCCGGCGCCTTGTCGTCGTGGAAGGTGTAGAGCGGGCGATAGCGGTAAGCCCACATCCGGCTGCTGTCGCTGCGGACGATCACGGTGAAATCGCCCGTCGCCTTGGCGGTGTCGGAGGCGGCGAGCGGAATCCATTTCTCGGCGCATTTTCCGTTGCAGGTCGACTTGTTGCCGGTGTCGTCGCGATCGAAATAATACAGCGTCAAGCCCCTGGAATCGGCCAGCACCGGGCCCCGCCTGGTCTGGAGGATCTTGATCGGCACGGCCGGCACGTCCTGCTTGGGCGGCGGTGGCGGCTCCGAGGAGCCGTGCCCGTTCGCGAGCGCCGCGCTCGCCGTAAGCAGCACCGCCGCCACCACCATCATCGCCAACCTGAACATCCGCATCCCCCCAGAAAACAAGAGCGCCATCGTCGGCTAAGCGCTCAACGGGAGCGAGGATAGCGCCGGAAGGTTAGTTCCCCGTTTCGAAGCAGGCATCGCCGGCTGGATGGGCGCGCTTGCCCGGTGCGTCCGTCGTCCCGGGGAGGAGGGCGCAACTGCCGGCTCTCGGCCTTTACGAGGTGCGGAACTGCATTGTTGCAATGCAACAATGCGCCTATCGCAGTGCAACAAAAAAATATAGGCTGCGCTCTGAAATCCCTGCCAGGAGAACAATCATGAAGAAGACTGTCTTATCAATCGCCGCCGCCGCAATGATCTCGATGGCGGGCGGTGCCGGTTTCGCCGCGGAATTGCCGGCCTATCAATCGGCGGGTTTGCCGATTTCCACCATGCAGGCTCAGGTGCTGGGAGCCGCGAATGTCGGCGAACAGTCGGTGGCGCCGGCCTCCGCGGCCTCGCCGCATCAGCTCAA
This sequence comes from Bradyrhizobium sp., assembly GCA_049587575.1. Lineage (GTDB taxonomy): Bacteria > Pseudomonadota > Alphaproteobacteria > Rhizobiales > Xanthobacteraceae > Bradyrhizobium. Next base: position 2,561 of record JBAVEE010000049.1, on the reverse strand, counting down.
CGTGCTGACGCCGCGGGCGAAGACGAAACTGACGAGCGCGACGGTCGCATCGAGGCGGGCCGAAACCGGCCGCTCGATTCGCTGAGCGGCGCCTTGGTCGCCGTTCGAGCGCCGCTGACGGCGCCGGTTCGCGCGGCGTAGATCCGCCCGGCGGGCGCGCATCGTGCTTCAAATTGCAAAAAGCCCGCGAGGTCGTCGCGGGCTTTTTGCTTTGAGGTACTTGCTTTGAGGTGCGCGCGGATCAGCCGCTTCCACCCCGAAGGCTATCGATCACTCTCCGGCGGGCCTGCGCGCGGTCGATCGGCCACCTGGCTTCGATTTGTCCATGCCGCCGGGAGTCGTCGCCATTCCGGTGGTCGTGCCGGGCCTCATGTGACTCACTCTCATCCTGTGATGCGTCGCTTTGTGATGATACGCCATTTTGGCGCCGGCCGCGGCGTTGCCTTCGCCCGATGCGGCGCGAGCCGGTTGCGCCGGGTCGGTCTGCGCCGATGCGATGGCCGTCGCTCCGAACAACGAGGCGACCACAAGGGTCGAGATGGCAAGCTTGGATCGCATGGAAATCTCCTGATCTGGATCAGTGATGCAGGAATTAGAACTTGCGACCCGGATTTGAGTTCCCCGAAATCGTATGCCGCAGGTTGCAACATGATCGCGAGCTGATCCGGATCGCCGGTACCCGGAATCACAAATCGGGAGCGCCTCGCTCCGCCGATCCTGCGAGTTGGTCGCGAAAAGGGCGGCCGACGGGCCGCCCTTGCGCTTGGGATGTAGACTGCGGCGTTGGCGCTTCAGTACCCGTAATCGCATCCGGAGTAGGCGTAATAGCCGTCGTAACAGCTGCCCAGACCGGCGCCGATCAGCGTGCCTGCAAACAAGCCGCCGAAAATGCCTGGTCCGTAGCCGTACCCGTATCCGTAGCCGCCGAATCCATCATAGCCACCGTATCCGCCGTAGCCACCATAGCCGTATCGGCCGTAACCTCTGCGGAATCCGTGGCCATATCCGCCGCCTCGAAAGCCGCCGCCCGCGAAGCGCGCGCCGCCGCCGCGAAATCCACCGCCGCCAAAGCCGCCACCGTGAAAGCCTCCACCGTGAAAGCCGCCACCGCCGCCGCCGTGGAAACCGCCACCGCCACCATGTCCGCCGCCGCCTCCATGCCCGCCGCCGAAGGCCAGCGCAGGGGACGCTGCCGCGAGTGCAACCGCCAGACAGGCTGCGCCGATCGATGCATATTTCATAACGTTCTCCTCCAATGCGGGTAGTGGGAACAGTCTTCAGTCTTAGCCGTTCCAGGACGTTTGATTCATAAACAATTCTTTAGCCGGCGAAGGAAGTTAACTCCTTCAAATGTGATAATCCGGCACCGCAGTTTGAGCCGTGCCGGCGACCGGATGTCGTATCGTCAGGCCGGCCGCGATCGGTCAGCGCAGCCTTGTTCTGAGTCAGGTTTCTCAAGCCGGCGAGAACTGCCCATGTGGAAAACATCCGACCCGGAGCTTTCGGCGATCGGCCGTCCGCGCTGCCCCAAATGTCAAATGCGAATGGTCGCCGCCGCGGTGGAAGAGGGACCGGAAGGCTTCGAGCATCGCTCGTTCGAATGCGCCAGATGCGGCCATAGCGAGCAAAACGTGATCGCATCCGACCCGATGAACACCAGGGCGCTGGGTTGGCTCAACAGCGAATTGCATCCGCCGAAATAAGGGCCTCGGCGGGCTTCGCGCGCTACGAGCGAAACAACGCGAAATAGATCACGTAAAGCCAGCCCAGAATGCCGTGGATGATCGCCCACAGTATCGAGTGGTTGGCGGTGTAGGATATCGCGATGGCAAGCGCGGAGCCAAAGCCCACGCCGTATTTTGCTCCCTCGACCCTGACGCCATAGAATCGATTTCCGTTCATGTGATCACCTTGAGTCCCCCCGGCATTTCATTTCCGGGTGTGGGGTCTATGAAAGAGGGCCACCGGCCGCAAACAACTCGCCCAGCCATCGCAACAGCCGCAGGGCGTGGTCGGCCAACGCACGAACCAGCGCGCGGGCTTTCAGCCTCTCGCCGGCCGCGATGCGCGGGCGCCTTATCGGGAGGGCGCGTTGCAGCATGGATTTCCTCCGCGCGGCCGTTCTCTGATGCGATGCGCGTTCGACGCGCATCATGTTTGTTTCGGATCAATCTTTCAAGGTGGCGTGGTGCCGGCGGCTACGCTTGCTGCGCCGCGGTTATGGCGAGGCATTGGTTGATAGCCATGGGGCAGGGCCCGGGTTGACGCAGATCAATCGGGCAACCCGGCTGGATGGATAGTCTAAATCCAGAAGTCATCGGGAAGGTCCGTCATTCGAACAGTGGAGTGATTTTTATGAAAACCGTTTCATTCGCCCTTGGCATGCTGGTTGCCGTGGTCTCAACCGCGGCATCGGCGCAATCCGTCAATCTCAGCGGCAAATACATCTGTACCCAGATGTGCCGAGGGGGCCTCGTCGGCAATCCTGCCTATATCACCCAGAATGGCCCCGAGTTGAATCTGTTGAATGAAGCCGGCGAGCCGTCCCGCGCCTGGCCCGA
>JBAVEE010000048.1:0-6839 GCA_049587575.1 Bradyrhizobium sp. | reverse complement strand
CGCGTAGATATCGGTAATGCAGGGCAGGTCGGCGGCGGCGGCGGGTCTGATTTCAAGCGAGGACATGGCGCACAGATTATTTTACCCACCGCAAAAGAAAAGCCCCGGCGGCGAGGCCGGGGCTTGGAATGGTCTGCTTCAGGCGAAGCGGTCAGTCGCGCTGACCGAGCAATTGCAGCAGCAGCGTGAACAGGTTGATGAAGTTCAAATAGAGCGAGAGGGCACCGGTGATCGCCGCACGCTCCGCCACGTCACCGCCCTGCTGGGCATAGCCGTAGATGTAGTCGTTCTTCAGCCGCTGGGTGTCCCAGGCGGTGAGGCCAGCAAATACCAGCACGCCGACCACGGACACCACGAACTGCAGCATCGAGCTGGCGAGGAACAGATTGACCAGGCTCGCGATGATGACGCCGAACAGGCCCATGATCAGGAACGATCCCATCCCGGTCATGTCACGCTTGGTGGTGTAGCCGTAGAGGCTGAGGGCACCGAATGTGGCCGCGGTGATGAAGAACACCCGCACGATCGAGGTATGGGTATACACCAGGAAGATCGAGGACAGCGAAATCCCCATCAGCGCCGAAAACACCCAGAACAGCATCTGGGCGGTCGCCGGAGCAAGACGGTTGATCCCGGCCGAGATCACGAACACCATGGCGAGCGGCGCCAGCATGAACAGCCATTTCAGCGGGCTGACGAACATCGCGTAGCCGAACGGCGTCAGAAAGGCGTTGCCGATCTTCGCGGCGGCGCCGGACGGATCGGCGGTCACCGCCAACATATAGACGCCGAGCGCGGCGAGACCGGTGATGGCCAAGCCGATGCTCATGTAATTGTAGATGCGCAGCATGTAGGCGCGCAGACCGGCGTCGACGGCCGCGGCGTCAACGCGCCCGGCGGCCCGGCCGAAAGGAGAAGCATAGTTGCGGTCTAGGTCCGACATGGTCGAATTCCCGTTGGTTGTCTGGCGGAGCGCAAGGGGCTTGCGGCGCCAGTTCGAATCTATCCCAGATACCGCTCTTTCCTGACATTAATTTTGCGTCATGAAACAGCGTCTGGCTCAGGTTGATATTTGGGAAACTAGCACATCCACTGCAAGCGTCCATGCGCGGCCGAATGTCGCTACGCCAGCATGGAGCGGCCCGGGCGCCGGTAACCCAGGCCACGCCGGTAGTATAAAATTTATATTATAAATTTCGCAGCACCGCCGCCGGCTTCTGGTTCAAGGCCAGCAATGTTCCGGCGAGCCCCAATCCTACCGTCACAACCAGCGCTGCCGCCACCACCCCGGCGGCGCTGCCGGCCTGCCAGATGAAGCTCAGGGTCATCAGCCGGGTCACGATCAGCCAGGCCGCAACCGAACCGGCGACGACACCGAAAATGGCGGTGGCAAGGCCGATCATCAGATATTCCAGCGCATAGGCGCCGAGCAGCCGCGCCCTTGTAGCGCCGAGCGTCTTGAGAATGACCGCGTCGTAGACGCGATGGCGATGGCCGGCGGCAAGCGCCCCGCCCAGCACCAGAACCGCCGAAATCAAGGTGACCGCGCTGGCGCCGCGGATCGCCAGCACCAGATTGGTGACGACCGCGCCGATGGTTTCCAGCGCTTCGCGCACCCGCACGCTCGTGACCATCGGGAACGCGTCGGCCACCGATCTGATGATGCGGGCGTCGCCGGCGGAATCCGGGTGGGTCTCGGTCAATGTCGCGATATGGGTGTGCGGCGCGCCCTTGAAGGCGTTGGGCGAGAACACCAGCACGAAGTTGATGCCGAGACCTTGCCAGTCGATCTTGCGCATGTTTCCGATTGTTGCCGGAATATCGCGGCCGAGCACGTTGACTACGATTTCGTCGCCTAATTTGAGCTTGAGCCCGTCGGCGATCTTCTTCTCGATCGAGATCAGCGGCGGCCCGTCATAGTCTGCGCCCCACCATTGGCCTTCGACGATCTTCGAGCCTTTGGGGATTTCCCCGGTCGCGGTGAGGCCGCGGTCGCTCTGCAGCACCCATTCGCTGTCGGTCGAGGGTTTAAGGTCTTCCGCCCTGACGCCGCGCGCGGCGACGATGCGCCCGCGCAGCATCGGCACGTCCTCGACCGTCGATTGCGGCACGGTCTGTTTCAGGAAGGCGCTGAAGCGGTCGGCTTCGGTGGCGGGAATATCGACGAAATAGAACGACGGCGCGCGGTCCGGCAGCGCCGCCAGGAATTGCCGCCGCAGATTGCCGTCGATCTGCGTGATCGTGACCAGCACGGTCAGGCCAAGGCCGAGCGACATCACCACCGAGGGCGTCAGTGCGCCGGGCCGGTAGATGTTCGCGATCGCCAGCCGCAGCATGGTGGCGCGCGTCCGGGGCAGGCGCCGCGCCAGCGCCATCAAGCCGGCTGCGATGCCGCGCAACAGTGCGAACACGGCGATCGAGGAGACGACGAACACGGTTGCGACGCGCTTGTCATAGGCGAGCCCGACCACGACCGCGATCAGGAGCGCGATCACCGCGGCCATCAAGGCGAGGTAGCGCCAGCGCGGGCGATGCCACGGGCTGGTCACCGTTTCGCGAAACAGCGCCGCCACCGGCACGTCATGCACGCGCCCGAGCGGCCACAGCCCGAACGCGAGCGCGGTCAAGAGGCCATAGACGAATGACAGCGCGAGTTGATCGAAATGCAGCGCCGGCACCACCGGCAGCGGCAGCAGCTTGCCGAACACATCGGCGATGAGGTACGGCAGCGCCGCGCCGGCGGCGAGACCCATCACCGAGCCGATCACGGCGAGCACGATCACCTGGGTGAGGTAGATCGCAAAGACGTCGCGGCCGGTGGCGCCCAGCGCCTTGAACGTGGCAATGACGTCGCGGCGGCGGTCGATATGGCTCTTGACGGCGTTGGCGACGCCGACGCCGCCGACCAGCAGCGCGGCAAGGCCGACCAGAGTGAGAAACTGGGTAAAGCGGCTGATGGTACGCTCGAGTTGCGGCGAGGCGTTGTTGCGGGTGCGGATTTCCCAGCCGGCTTCCGGCAGCGCGCTTCGCGCGTCGTCGGCCAGCACGGTCGCGGCGCGATCGCTGGCCGAGTTGTCCGGCAGCCTTACCCGATAGATCCAGCGCACCAGGCTGCCGGGCTGCAACAGGTGAGTGGCGCGAAGGGCTGCTTCGCTGACCAGGAATCGCGGGCCGAAGCCGAGGCCGCCGGCGAGTTTGTCCGGCTCGGCACTGACGACGCTGCGAATCTGAAACGTCGCGCTGCCGATGCTGACGCGGTCGCCTACCTTAAGATCGAGCCGGGCCAGCAAGGTCTGATCGACCGCCGCGCCGAATACTCCGTCGTCCCCGGCCAGCACGTCCGCCACCGGCAGTTTGGGGTCGAGCGCGACCTCACCGAGCATCGGGTAGGTGCCATCCACGGCCTTGATCTCGACCAGCGCAAGCCGGCCGTCGCCGGTGCGCGCCATGCCGCGCAGCGTAGCCGTGACGGAAACTTCGCCACGCGAACGGAGAAACGCGACTTCATCCGGTTTGGCCTCGCGCTGGAACAGCGAGAAGGCCACGTCGCCGCCGAGCAGCGTGCGGCCCTCGCGCGCCAGTCCCTCGCTGAGGCTGGCAGCGACCGAGCCGACGCCGGCGATCGCCATGACGCCGAGTGCGATGCAGGCGATGAAGACGTAAAAGCCACGCAAGCCGCCGCGCAATTCGCGCAGCGCGTAGCGCAGGGGAAGCGACCCGGCGCGGCCGCCAGCAATGGGTTCGGAAGCCATCGTCATGAAGCTGCTTCGCGTTCCGCCACATGTCCCTCGATCCGGCCCGAGCGCAGCCGCACCACCCGGTCGCATCGCTGCGCCAGCGATGTGTCGTGGGTCACCAGCACCAGCGTCATGCCGCGCTCGGCGTGCTTGGTGAAGAGCAAATCGACGATCTGCTTGCCGGTGGTTTCATCGAGATTGCCGGTGGGCTCGTCGGCGACCAGAATGGCGGGATCTGGCGCCAGCGCGCGCGCCAGGGCGACGCGCTGCTGTTCGCCGCCGGATAATTGCGTGGGATAGTGATGCAGCCGGTCGCCAAGACCGACCGATGTCAATTCTTGCGCCGCGCGCCGCGCCGCATCGGGGTTGCCGGCGAGCTCCAGCGGCACCGCAACGTTTTCCAGTGCCGTCATGGTCGGAATCAGGTGAAACGACTGGAATACGATGCCGACCTGGCGACCGCGAAAACGCGCCAGCGCGTCCTCGTCGAGGGCATTGAAAGGGGTGCCGTTGACCACCACCTCTCCGCTGTCAGGACGCTCCAGGCCCGCCATCACCATCAGAAGCGTGGATTTCCCCGAGCCTGACGGTCCGATCAGGCCGATCGCTTCGCCCGGCGCCACACTAAGGCTGATATCTTTCAGGATATGGACGCGTGCCGCGCCCGCGCCGAGCGAAAGATTGACGTTCGAGATGGAAATGGTGTCCGGCTCGGTGCCGGCCAATGATGAGGGTTCGATGAGACTGTCCATGGCTCGGTCATATGGCACTTCCGGCAGCGCGGTCGAGGGGCGGGCGCGGATGTTCGCGCACATGCTCGTGTTGGGGCTGGCGCTGATGGGGTCGGAACCGGCCTTCGCCCAGACCTCGGCGGCGATTACGGCAGCGCCGATCAAGACCGTCGTGCTCGGTGATTCCTTGAGCGCAGGGTATGGCCTTGCCGGCTCCGACGCGTTTCCCGCCAAGCTGCAAAATGCATTAAAGATCAATGGGATAGATATTGAAATGATCAACGCCGGGGTCTCCGGCGACACCAGTTCCGGGGGCCGCGACCGGCTCGACTGGTCGGTGCCCAAGGGGACGCAGGCCGTGATCGTCGAACTCGGCGCCAACGATGCCTTGCGTGGCATCGATCCTGCGGTCACCCGCGCGGCATTGACCGACATCGTGACGCGGCTGAAGGCGCGCGGAATTGCGGTGCTGTTGTGCGGGATGCTGGCGCCGCCGAATTACGGCAGCGAATACTCGGCCCGTTTCAATGCGATTTATCCGGACCTCGCCAAATCCCTTGGGGTACCGTTGTATCCGTTCTTCCTTGAGGGCGTTGCCACCGACGCCAAGCTCAATCAGGCGGACGGCTTGCATCCGACGGCGGAAGGCGTCGACGTGATCGTCAAAAACATCCTGCCTGTCGTCGAGGCATTTCTCGGCGCGATATCCGGGCAGCGCAGCTGAAAAGCGGGCAGCGATAACCCCAACACCGTAGTTATCCCGGACCGAAGGGCCGAGTGCTTCGCAGAGTCACATAACTACGCTAGAAAATAGCCATCGGTGATTCGTCACCGGACCTTGTTACAGGGCGTGATTCCCGAGAACCGGCGTCCACTTTTCGGGATTGCGTCTCAGCATCGGGAGTCTTGCGATGCCGCGTTTGTTTACTGGACTGGAAATTCCGGCCGAGATCGGCCAGACACTTTCCTCTTTGCGTGGCGGCCTGCCGGGCGCGCGCTGGATCGACCCCGAAAATTATCACGTCACCTTGCGCTTCATCGGCGATATCGACGGCATCGCGGCCAACGAAATCGCCTCGCTGCTATTCCGGGTCAATCGAAAACCATTCGAGGTGGCTGTACAGGGGCTGTCGAGTTTCGGCGGAAAGAAGCCGCGCGCGGTGGTGGCGCAGGTGGTGCCGAGCCGACCGTTGATCGAACTGCAGGCCGAGCTCGAGCGGCTGATGCAGCGGATGGGGCTTGACCCGGAGGGCCGCAAATTCACCCCCCATGTGACCCTGGCGCGGCTGCGCGATGCTTCCAACCAGGACGTCGCGGATTATCTGTCGGTGCGCGGCTATTTTCCGACCCGGGTGTTCACGGCATCGCGCTTCGTGCTGTTTTCCTCGCGCGCCTCGACCGGCGGCGGGCCCTATGTGGTCGAGGATTCCTACGCGCTGAGCGCGTGAGGGCTGCCGCTCACAAGTCCGTCATCGCCCGGTCAAAGCGCGAATCGCGTGTTCGCGCTGGACGACCCGGCGCCCTCGCAATTCCACCGCCGCCTGCGATCGAACCGGGAAGCTTCAGGTGCCCGTCCGCGCATAGCCCCTGCACCAATTCACGGCTTGCAATTTTCTTAAGCTTGGGGCGGTAAGAGGGGCCATGTTGTTTCCCCCGCCCGCATCCTTCCGCGCCCATTATCAGGCCCTCGTCTCCTCCGGAGCGATTGAGCCCGACGCCGCGCAGGAGGAGGTCGCCGAGGCCTTTGCCGACCTCGAGCAGCGGCTTTCCGGCTACAAGCCGCTGCGCAAGCAGGGTCTGCTCGGCCGGCTGTTTGCCGACAAGGATGAAGCGCCGCCGCGCGGCCTCTATGTTCACGGCGAGGTCGGGCGCGGCAAGACCATGCTGATGGATCTGTTTTTTCAGCAGAGCGCGGTCGAGCACAAGCGCCGCGCGCACTTCCACGAATTCATGGCCGAGGTGCATGAGCGGATCTACGGGTTTCGCCAGAACATCGCGCGAGGCGAGATCGCCGATGGCGATGTGATCGCACTCACCGCCGCTTCGATTTTCGACCAGGTCTGGCTGTTGTGTTTCGATGAATTCCACGTCACCGATATTGCAGACGCGATGATCCTGGGGCGGTTGTTTGCCAGGCTGTTCGAACTGGGCACCGTGGTGGTCGCGACCTCCAATGTCGCGCCCGACGAACTCTACAAGGGAGGCCTGAACCGGGCGCTGTTTCTGCCGTTCATCGCCCAGATATCCAGCCATATGGACGTGCTGCGGCTCGATGCGCGCACCGATTTCCGGCTGGAAAAGCTTGCGGGCGTGAAAATGTGGTTGGTGCCGCCGGACGCCGCCGCCGATGCCGCGCTTGACAAGGCCTGGG
>JBAVEE010000047.1:0-6946 GCA_049587575.1 Bradyrhizobium sp. | reverse complement strand
GTCCGGGATGATGGCGTCGGGATGTTCGCGCGGATCGCGCACCACGTTGGCCATGCGCGTCTTGCTCCAGCGTGCATAGACCTCCTCGTGACACCCCTTGCAGGCAACCGACCCGACATAACGTCCGTGATCTGGCGGCGCCGCCGCGGGCGCGGCGGCTGCCGCGGGCGTCATCGCCGCCACCTCCGGCAAATGCCGGATGTAGCTCACGAGCTGCCAGACCTGACGGTCGGGAAGATTCCACGCCGGCATGCCGGTGTTACGAATGCCGTTGCGGATATGATAGAAAATCTCACCGTCCGAAGTCGCCTGAATTGCAAACGAACGCAGCGCAGGCGGACGCGGATATTCGCCGGCGCCGATGATGGTTTTGCCTGCCCCATCATAGGCGTGACAACCCTCGCACTTCTCCCGATAAAGGTCCCGCCCCGCCGCAACGCTGGCCCGGTCGTCCTTTAGCGGATTGACGGCACTCTTCGCTGCATCAGGAACGCTCTGGTGCAGTAACCAGGTCGCGACCAACGTCTCGGCGGCCGGCGGCTCTCGAAGCGCGCTCGACAGACCCGGAACGAAATTGGCGTAGAGAACCCCGAGGATCGCGGCGATCGCCACCAAAATCAGGGCACACCAGATAAGAGCTTTTCTGCCCATTATTCCGGCCCCGAAATTCGTCGTGATCTCGGGCACGAGAAATCACGTAATGACCAGACGTTCCGGATTTTTATGGAAATGCGCTCGTTTGCCGACATGGTGCGTCCTTGGATGACACGGGACGCGATTCTTCAGCATGTCGCCTCATGGGGAGATCGCAATCCCCACGCCAACTAAATTAGCCGGATGAAGCAGACTGTCAAGCATGCGGCTTCCGTCCCGGGAACCCGCGCTGCAACGCGCAAACTGGTCCCAACCGGCGCCTTCCAGCGCAGCGCGAGGTTTGGTTCCCGCAGCGAATCGGCTGAAAGGCCGGGTTCAGGCGTTCAGGGGCAAGGGTCTCGGATCACCGCAGCTTGCTCAGCAGCGCAACCAGCGTCTCGCGTTCCCTGGCGTCGAGCGGCGCCAGCGTCTCCCTGGTGATGACAAGCGCGTTGGGCGCCACCTTCTCGGCCAGTTGCTGGCCCGCGCGCGTCAGGCTGACGAGCAGGCGGCGGCCGTCTTCGGGATCGGCGCTGGTTTCGGTCAGACCGCGCGCGGTCAGGCGGTCGATCACACCCTTGATGGTGGCGACGTCCATCGCCGTCAGCCGCCCGAGCTGATTCTGCGAGCACGATCCGGTCTCGGTGAGTTTTGCCAATGCCGCCCATTGCGTCGGCGTCAAATTGACACCGATCTCGCGCGCGAAGATCGCGGCATGGCGCTGCCACACCTGGCGCAGGATAAAGCCGATCTGCTCCTCGAGGACATAGGCCGGTCGCGACGGCTTGACGCTCCGTTTCGGCGAAACACTCCTGGTCATCTGCGTTCCCGCCCCTGTTCCATGCATGCCGCAGATCACAGCGCCAGATGCGCATCGCGAATGTCCGGACGCGCATCAAGCTCGCTCATGGTGCCGGAAAAACAAATGCGCCCGCGCTCGATGATATAGGCCCGGTCGGAAATCAATCTGGCGAAGTGCAGGTTCTGTTCGGAGACGAGCATGCTGACGCCCTCCTTCTTCATGGTCAGGATCGCGTCAACCATCTGCTCCACGATCTTCGGCGACAACCCTTCCGACGGCTCGTCCAGCAGCACCAGCGATGGGTTTCCCATCAGGGTCCGCGCGATCGTCAGCATTTGCTGCTCCCCGCCGCTCATGCGCCCGCCCTGGCGGTCACGCAACTCGGCAAGGTTCGGAAACAGCGTGAACAGTTTTTCCCGCGTCCAGTGCGGCGCATTCGGCCGCACCGGCTGACGGCCGACTTCAAGGTTTTCCTCAACCGTGAGGTCGGTGAAGATGCGCCGCTCCTCCGGCACGTAGCCGAGCCCACCACGCACGATCGCATGGGTCGGCTGGTCCGAAACGTCATGGCCTTCGAACAGGATACGGCCGGTGCGCTGCGCGACCAGACCGACGATGGAACGGAAGGTCGTGGACTTGCCGGCGCCATTGCGCCCCAACAGCGCGACCACTTCGCCCTCGCCGACCTCGAGCGCGATGTCGAACAGGATATGGGCGGGGCCGTAATGGCTGTTGAGATCCTGGACCGAAAGCTTCACGTCGGCGCTCCCTCTCGATGACGCGCGTCGTAGAGCAGACCTTCGCCGAGATAGATGGCGCGGACCTGCGGGTTGCGCCGGACCTCTTCCGGCGAGCCCTCGGCGATCAATGCGCCGCGATTGAGCACCAGAATGCGGTTCGCGTGTTCGAACACCACGTCCATGTCGTGCTCGGTGAAGAGAACGCCGATTCCATGCTCGCGGGCGATTCCGGCGGTGAGCCGCATCAGTTCGATCCGCTCGCGCGGCGCCATGCCGGCGGTCGGCTCGTCCATCAAAAGCAGTTTCGGCTGATTGGCGAGCGCGATGGCGAGTTCGAGCCGCTTGAGATCGCCATAGGCAAGTTCGCCGCAGGGACGCTCCGCATAACCGCCCATGCCGACCAGTTCGAGCAGCCGGCCGGCCTCCGGCCGCGCATAACGTGGCGTCGAGGCCCAAAGGTTGAACAGCTTTCTTCCATACGAGACCAGCGCGACCTGCACGTTTTCGCGCACCGTCATGGTCGGGAATGTCGCCGTGATCTGGAACGTGCGGCCGACGCCGAGCCGCCAGATCTCCCGCGGCCTCTTGCCGGTCGTGTCTTCGCCCAGCAGATGGATGCTGCCGGAACCGGGCATCGTCTGGCCATTGAGCATGTCGAAGCAGGTGCTTTTGCCGGCGCCATTGGGACCGATCAGCGCCAGGATTTCACCGGCGTTCAAGGCAAACGACACGCCGCGCACGGCGTGAACGCCGCCATAGGACTTGCTCAGGCCCTCGACCGACAACAATGGTTGCGCAACGCTCATTCGGCGGTCTCGATTCCCGAGGCGAGCAACGCGGACTTTGGTGTTGTCGGCGGGCGGCGACGCCTGATCGCTTCCAGCATCCCGACGATGCCCTTGGGAAAGGCGACCACGATCAAGACGATGATGGCTCCTAGCACAAGCTTGGACAAATCAGTCTGGCTGACCAGCCAGATGCTGAGCGCCTTGTAGACGATGGCGCCCAGAATCGCGCCGGAAACCGTTTCGACGCCACCGAGCAGCACCATGACCAGAGCATCGACCGAAAGCGAGATGCCGAGATCGTCGGGAAAGACGCTGCCTTTGAGATAGGCAAACAACGCTCCGGCGACGCCTGCGACGGTGCCCGCGATCACGAAGGCCGTCCACTGGACACGCTTGCCATCGATTCCGATCGCCTCGCCGCGCAGGGGCGAGTCGCGCGTCGCCCGTAGCGCGAAACCGAACGGCGAGAACACGATGATCCGAAGCGCCGCGACCGCGAGCGCGGCAACAGCGATCGAAAGCCAGTAGAAATGCGCCGGCGACGCCGCCCAGCTTTCCGGCCAGACGCCGAGGATGCCGTTGTCGCCGCCGGTCACCGCGACCCACTGAAACGCGATCGACCAGACGATCTGCGCGAAGGCCAGCGTCAGCATCGCAAAATAAACGCCGGACAATTGAACCGCGAAGAATCCGAATACCGCCGCGCCCAGCAATCCGAGCAGCGGGCCGAGCAAAAGGGACAAGATCATCGGCAGTCCGGCGAGCTTGGCGAGGAATGCCACCCCGTAGGCGCCGAGCCCGAAATAGGCGGCATGACCGAACGAGGCGAGCCCGCCGACCGACATCAGGAAATGCAGGCTCGCGGCGAAGATCACGAAGATGGCAATCTCGGAGCCGACCGTGAGCGCGTAGTTGCCGCCGATCAGCGGCAGCGCCGCGGCCAGCGCCAGCGCTGCAACCGCGGCAAGCCGTTCATTCGAAGTCAGCAGCCGCCAGGGGTTGACGGTCAATCCCGGGGTGCGGCGCGCAGCGGCTTCCTGCCTTCCGAACAAACCCCATGGCCGCACGATCAGCACGGCGGCCATCACCAGAAACACCAGGATGATGGATATCTTGGGAAAGATCAGAATTCCAAACGCGTTCAATTCCGAGACCAGTACCGCCGCGACGAAGGCGCCGATAATGCTGCCGAGACCGCCGATCACCACGACGACGAACACATCGACGATGATGCGCAGGTCCATGGCGTGATGCACGGCATCGCGCGGTATCTGCAGCGCGCCGCCGATCGCCGCCAGAAACACCCCGACCGCGAACACGCTGGTAAACAACCATTTCTGATTGACGCCAAGCGCGGCCACCATGTCGCGATCCTGCGTCGCGGCTCGGACCAGAACGCCCCACCGCGTTCGCTGGAACAACAGCCACAACAGTCCAAGCACCAGCGGACCGAGCGCGATCAGAAACAGGTCGTAGGAGGGAATATTCTGGCCGAAGAAATCCACCGCGCCTTTAAATCCCGGGGCACGGCGACCCAACAGATCGCTCGGCCCCCAGATCAGAACCACCAGATCCTCGACCATCAGGGTCAGGCCAAACGTCGCCAGCAGCTGAAACAATTCAGGCGCATGGTAGATCCGCCGCAGCAACACCATCTCGACCAGCACGCCGACCGCCGCCACGATCAGTCCCGCTGCGACAATGCCAGCCCAAAATCCGATGGCGCCGGACAACCGCTCGGTCAGCGTGAACGCCACATAGGCGCCGAGCATGTAGAACGCGCCATGGGCGAAATTGACGATCCGGGTCACGCCGAAGATGATCGACAGGCCCGACGCGACCAGAAACAGCGACGCCGCGCTGGCAAGACCGGTCAGGAACTGGACGAAGTAAAAGGCCATTTATGGTCCGCGTCAGCGCGTTCACAGACTTGTCAAATGCGGCCACAGGAAATCGTCATTGCGAGGAGCGAAGCGACGAAGCAATCCAGCTTGTTGCCCCTGGCAGCATGGATTGCTTCGCTGCGCTCGCAATGACGATTTGACCTCAGCCGTTCGGAATAGCTCGCCTCACTCCTTTGGGCGCATTTTTGCGACTTCGGCATCGCTCGGAAGATAGTCGGCTCCCTTGCGATAGACCGAATCCACCATCACGCCCTTGCCGTCCTTCAGCGCGGTCTTGCCGACGAACGCGCCCAGCGTCGACTGGTGATCGATCTTGCGGAAGGTGATCTCGCCGAACGGTGACGGCACCGATAATCCTTCGGCGGCCGCGATCAGCTTCTCCGGATCGGTCGAGTTGGCCTTGGCGAGGATGGCGGCGGCGGACTTGATGGTCTCGTAGCCGACGATCGAGCCGAGCCTCGGATAGTCGTTGTACCTGGCCTGATAGGCCTTCAGGAAGGCATCGTGCTCCGGGGTCTTGATGCTGTACCAGGGATAGCCGGTGACGATCCATCCCTCGGGCGTTTCATCCTTCAGGGGATCGAGATATTCCGGTTCGCCGGTCAGGAAACTGACGACCGAACGATCCTTGAACAGGCCGCGGGTGTTGCCTTCGCGCACGAGTTTGACGAGATCGGCGCCGAAGGTGACGTTGAGGATGGCTTCCGGTTTTGCGGCGGCGACGGCCTGCACCACAGGACCTGCGTCGATCTTGCCTTGCGGCGGCCATTGCTCTTCGACCCACTGGATATCGGGCCGCTTTTCCGACATCAGCTTCTTGAATACCGCCACGGCGGACTGGCCGTATTCGTAGTTCGGCGCAATCGTCGCCCAGCGCTTGGCCGGCAGCTTCGCCGCCGCCTCCACCAGCATCGCCGCCTGCATGTAGTTGGAAGGGCGCAGGCGGAAGGTGTAGCGATTGCCCTTGGCCCAGGTGATGGCGTCGGTCAAGGGTTCGGCGGCGAGGAAAAACACCTTCTTCTGCTTGGCGAAGTCGCTGACGGCAAGACCGATATTGGACAGGAACGTACCTGTCAGCATCGCGACGTTATCGCTCGACACCAATTCGTTGGCCGCCGTCTGGGCGTCGGCCGGCTTGCCGCCGTCATCCTTGGAGATGACCACGAGCTTCTTGCCGTTGACGCCGCCGGCGGCATTGATCTCCTCGACGGCGAGTTGCCAGCCCTTGCGATAGGGCTCGGTGAACGCAGGCAGCAGCGAATAGCTGTTGATTTCGCCGATCTTGATTTCGCTCTGCGCGTGGGCGGCCTGCGCCAGGCCACTGAACGCAATGACCAGTGTCGCGCCCAAGAGACTTTTGCTTCGTTGCATCCGAAAAACCTCCAATGTTGAAAAACCAGCTATCGCAGACCGTCTTCACCCTTGATCTCGGAAGTCTTCAGGCCGCCGACCCGCGGCAGCGGCCTGCCACTGTCGGTGACGGCGACCGCGACCATGATTTCGTTGGCGCGGGGGGCGTCGTTGATCTGCACTTCCATGCCGTCGAAATGACTTCTCACGAACGCCGCGTCCTTGTGGCCGAGCGGAATGTCCAGCGTCGTGCCCGGCCCGCTCCGCTTCTTCGACGACGGAATCAGCGCCGCACCCTTGCCGAGCACCTTGCGCACCGGCGCGCCCATCTTCGGATGCAGGATCGCGGCCGCATGTTCGAGCTCGCCGTTCTCGCCCACCGCCGCCGCCTTGCCGTAACTCTGCGCCTTCGAGCCCTCGATTCCCAGTGCCGCCACCGCTCTTTTTGCAAGCAGTTCGCCCAGTTCCTCGCCGATGGCGACCAAGGGAGCGAGGTCTTCCACATATTGGCCGGCGAACGGGTTTTCAATCACGGCGATCGCAGCCGCCCGCCGGGTCGGCGGCGTGACGTTCCGACCCATCTCCATCAACGTCTCTTCGACGACCGTAACGATCTTGCGAATGACCGCGCTCATGTCTGCCCGCCCCGTTCTCGAATAATGGTGATCCTCGATCCTGCCTCAAGCATATACCGCACTTTCGCTTTCTGGCAGGCGTGCCGCATGGCGC
>JBAVEE010000046.1:0-5414 GCA_049587575.1 Bradyrhizobium sp. | reverse complement strand
TCACTCAGCGTTGCGTAAAGCGCCTCCAGCGCCGGCCGCACCATCCGGACCGCCTGCAGCATCGCCTCCAGCCGCTTTTCCATGGCTTCGGTTCGGCCAATGATGGTCTCGGGAACTTCGGCTCGACATGCCTCACGCATGAGGTCTGCGGCCTTGCTCGAGGCCGACTTGAAATCATCGAATTTGGCGCGCTGCGCGTCGGTCGGTTTGATCAACTCGGCGAGCCGCTCGGCGCGCCACCCGAAGTGCCCCGCTGCCGCCGGATTGCACGCACCGCGGCCGCCCATCATCCAGGACCCCATCATGCCGCGACCCATCATCCCGAATCCGGGACCGTAGGGCTGTGCGGAGGCCGGGGCCGGCAACGCGGCGATACCCAGGGCTGCCAATGCGACGAGGACAATTCCGAATTTTGCTGCCATGGCATTTCTCCCTCTCTGGGATTCCGGGCGCACGCCCCGGACCGTTTGTGTGAAGATTCGTCAGCCCTTCCGCCCGGCGGAACAGGTTGAAATGCCGAACAGCGCGTAGCCGGGACAATAGGCAAAGATCCCGGTCAGCAGCGGCACGACGCCGATCCAGCCAATCCAGTTCCAGCCGGTCGCAGGGAAACCGAGCGGAATAGCGAATGCGATCAGCAGCAGCCCCACCACGACACGCCCAATCCGATCGGCCGATCCAACATTGCTCATGACGCAGCAATTCCTTCTGAAATGTGAAAGCTGAATTTCTATATCGGACCGCTGCGGCCGGTCATTGACGTGGGTCAAATCCAGACATCGAGGCGCTGAAACTGCCGGCCCGCGAGCGCCCGAACAACAACGATGGAAAAGCCCGACACAACATTGACGCGGTGCACCAACGTTTCCTTGATCCTGCGCAATAACAAACCTGCAAAACCCGGGACGATCCCGATCATCATCGCGGTGCTGCACGGCGCGGCGGTTTGCCATTGGATATGGACGGCAGCCGCCATGGCCGCCCGGCGCATGGTCGCGATGCGTCCTGCCCCATTGATGCGCGAAGAAAATCCGTGTCTGTGAAGCAGCCGGGCAAGAACGGGCCGGCCGGGTGTTCCACCGGGCCGGCCACGGCGTAATGAACCGGGCCGAGAACCACTGCCGCATGTCAGCCTCCGATCAAACTTCCGATGCCGCCTCTCCGGGGGGCTGGCTTGCCAATCAGCCTTATCTGTTGCTCTCGATCACCGCGCTGTGCTGGGCCGGCAACGCCATCGTCGGGCGCCTCGCCGCCGGCCATATCCCGCCGGTGACGCTGTCATTCCTGCGCTGGTCGCTGGCCTTCCTCCTTATTCTTCCGCTGGCCTGGAAGCATCTCAGGCGCGACTGGCCGGCGATCCGGGCCAGCCTCGGCTTGATGATCTTTCTCTCCATCACCGGGATCGCGGCCTTCAACACCCTGCAATACTGGTCGCTGGAACATACCCAGGCGCTGAACACGCTGCTGTTGCAATCCGCCGCGCCGCTGTTCGTCGCGGTGTGGTCGCTGATCCTGCTCGGCATTCGGCTGACGCCGGCACAGGCGCTCGGGGTCGCGGTGTCGCTGACCGGCGTGCTGGTGATCCTGCTGCATGGCGACCTCACGGCGCTCTCCGGCATCGCGTTCAACGAGGGCGACATCATCTTCACGGTGGCGCTGGTGATCTTCGGGCTTTATTCGGTGTTGACGCTGAAGCGTCCGAAGATTCACGGCCTGTCATTCGTCGGCTTCACCTTCGGCTGTGGCGCGGCGTGCCTTATTCCGCTGTTGATCGTCGAGCTGTTGACCCGCCCGGTGATGCAGCTGAATACGGCCAACCTGCTGTCGATGTTCTACGTCGCGGTATTTCCCTCGACCGTCGCCTATCTCTGCTTCAATCGCGGGGTGCAGCTGATCGGCGCCAACCGCGCCGCGCCGTTCTTCCATGTCGTGCCGGTGTTCGGATCCGTGATGGCGATCGTCTTTCTCGGGGAGCGCCCGCAACTGTTCCACGTCGTCGGCTTTGCGCTGGTGCTGACCGGCGTTTTCGTCGCGTCACGCAGGACATCCGCGCCATCCGGCTGAACCGGCCTCGCCGCAGACCATCGGATTCGAACCGTCATGACGGCCGATCGATAGCCAGGACATTGTAGCATTGCAGGCGCTGCACTTGTCGCACGAGGCCATTCCGGCACATCTTCGCCGGAAGCAATGACGATTCCCGCCCCATCGCCGTCCGCGCCCGATCCGGTCCGGTGGCTCAACCATCAGCCCTATCTGCTGTTGAGCCTGACCGCGCTGTTCTGGGCCGGCAATATCGTGCTCGGGCGCTATGTCGCCGGCCACGTGCCGCCGATGACGCTGTCATGCGTCAGGTGGATCGGCGCGTTTTTCATGCTGCTGCCGTTCGCGCGGCGGCATCTGGCGCGCGACTGGCCGGTGTTGCGCGCGCGGCTTCCGCTCATGATCGGGCTGTCGGCGACCGGTTTCGCCATCAACAACGCGCTGTCCTACTGGGCGCTGCAATACACCCAGGCGCTGAACGCGCTGTTGATCCAGTCCTCCGGGCCGCTGTTCGTGGCGCTGTGGTCGCTGATCCTGTTCGGGGTACGGCTGACCTGGGCCCAGTTCGCCGGCATCGCCATTTCGCTCGCGGGGGTCCTCACCATCATCCTGCGCGGCGATCCCGGAGCGCTGGCCGGCATCCGGTTCAACGTCGGCGACGTGATGCTTACCGGTGCGCTGCTGGCGTTCGGGCTGTACTCGGCACTGATGATGCGCCGGCCGGTGGCGCATCAGCTGTCGTTGATCTCCTTCACCATGGCATGTGGCGCGCTCTTGCTGCTGCCGTTCTCGATCTGGGAATACACGACCGGATTCACGCTGAAGCCGGATGCGGTGACGGTCGCTACCCTGATCTATGTCGTGATCTTTCCGTCGACGCTGGCCTATCTGTTTTTCAACCGCGGCATCGCGCTGATCGGGCCGAACCGCGCCGCGCCGTTCTTTCATCTGGTGCCGGTGTTCGGCTCGGCGATGGCGATCCTGCTGCTCGGCGAACAGCCGCGGCTGTTTCACCTGGTCGGATACGTTCTGGTGCTGGCCGGCGTGGTGATCGCGTCGCGGCCGGCGGCCGCGGCAGCGTAGACTTGCGTTTCCCTGACGCGGTGCAGTGTTCTCCCGGCGATGCGAAGCATCGCCCGCTCGCGCTGCTCCGCGGCGCAGCATCCGGGGAACGAGACCCTGCGATCCTCAGCAGATCGCCCTACGCCGCGCGGACCTTGACCAGGAATTCGTCAACCGCCGCACGCAACATGCCCGACTGATTGTCGAGTTCGCGCGCGTTGGAAAGCACATCCGAAGCGGCCATGCCTGTGGCCGCCGCCGCCGTGGTAACGCCGCCGATATGGGCGCTGATCTCGCTCGATCCAGCCGCGACCGACTGGATGTTGCGAGCGATCTCCCGGGTCGCATCGCCCTGCTGCTCGATCGAGGTGGCAATGCTGCCGGTGATCTCGCTCATCTGCGCGATGGTTTCGGTGATCCCGCCGATCGACTGAACCGCCTCACTGGTTGAGGCCTGCATGGCCGAGACCTGCGCCGAGATTTCCTCGGTCGCCTTGGCGGTCTGGTTGGCCAGCGCCTTCACCTCGGAAGCAACCACGGCGAAGCCGCGGCCGGATTCGCCGGCACGGGCGGCCTCGATGGTCGCGTTCAGCGCCAGCAAATTGGTCTGGGCGGCGATCGAGTGGATCAGCTTGACCACCTCGCCGATCTTCTCGGCGCCGGTCGACAAGGCCTGGACGGTGGCGTTGGTGCGCTCGGCGTCATCTACCGCCTTGCTCGCGATCTCGCTCGATCGCGTCACCTGCCGGGAGATTTCGGCAACCGAGCCTGACAGCTCTTCGGCGGCAGCCGCGACCGTTCCAA
Organism: Bradyrhizobium sp.; assembly: GCA_049587575.1. GTDB lineage: Bacteria > Pseudomonadota > Alphaproteobacteria > Rhizobiales > Xanthobacteraceae > Bradyrhizobium. Next base: position 1,505 of record JBAVEE010000046.1, on the reverse strand, counting down.
CATTGTTCGAGGCGCTGTCGGACGCCGCCCCGACCGTCGCGGCGCGGGCGCTGGCGTCGCTCGCGGTGGCGGTCATCGACTGCGCCGTCGTCTGCATTCCCGCCGCGGCCGTCGCCACCGTGCTGACGATGCCCTTGACGCTGCGTTCGAAGTCGTTGGCGATATTTTCCATCGTCGCGCGGCGATCGGCCGCGGCGCGCGCTTGCGTTTCCGCCTCGATCTTCTCGAGTCCACGAATGCGCACGGCATTGTCCTTGAATATCTGAACGGTCGCGGCCATGGCGCCGACTTCGTCGCCGCGCTCGATGCCGGGAATGTCTTGCTCAAGCTCACCGTCGGCCAGCGCCCGCATGCGGGTGCCGAGTTGACCGAGCGGCCGGCTGATGCTGCGGCCGATCAGCCAGGCGATTCCGCCCGAGATCGCACCGATAATCAGGGTAGCAAGACCCAGCATCCAGATGATCGGCTTCAGCTTGGCGTCGAGATCGTCGAGATAGGCCCCGGTGCCGAGAAACATGTTCCAGCCCGGGACCGCAACGGCGTAGCCGACCTTGCGAACCGGCTTTTGCTCACCGGGTTTCACGTATTCATAGGTTATCAGGATTTCGCCCTTGGCCTTGACGCCATCGAGCAACTCGCGGGATATCTTTCTGCCATTGACCACCAGGTCCATACGATTGGTCCCGATCTGCTTGGGATCGGGCGACAGCACCGTGATGCCGTCATAGTTCGTGGCGAACAGATAGCCGGCGCCGTTGTCGTAGGTCATCGAATTGGCGCGCCGGCCGAATTCAGCGAGCGCGGCTTCCTTGGTGAGCTCTCCGGCGTCGACCTGTTTCTGCAGCCCGATCGCCATGTTGCGGCCGACGTCGACGATGGCGCGAACCTGATCGATCCGCGCGTTCAGCATCTCGCGCTGCATCAGATAACCGGCGAGAACGCCCGCGATGCAAAGGCCGAGCAGAGTGACGCCCACCAAAATGCCGAGTTTGGGGACGATCTTCAGATTGTTCAGCTTCAAGGGGACGTCTCCGGGGATGCGCGCGCGAGGCCGCGATTGGCGGAAAATCAGTCCGTCACGATAGGGTGAAACACCTTAGCGCTTGGTTACGACGCCGATCCGCGGAAGCGGCGGCTGCAAGAAGCTGCAATCGTATCGATGACCTGAGGTTGTGCAGCAACCGAAGGAATCGGATGGCGCGACGCGGCGTCAGGCCACCGGCGTCTTAAAACGCCAGCGCCTTGGCCTGCTTCACCTGCGGCAGCGCCTGCACCCTGGCGAGCAGGTCCGGCGGTACCGCGCCGTCGACCTCGACCAGCGCGATGGCATCGCCGCCCGGCTTGTTGCGGCCAAGATGGAAAGTCGCAATGTTGAGCTTGGCATCGCCGAGCAGGCCGGCGAAGCGGCCGATGAATCCCGGCTTGTCCTCGTTGGTGACGTAGATCATCGACTTGCCGAATTCGGCGTCGACCCGGATGCCCTTGATATCGACAAGCCGCGGCTT
>JBAVEE010000045.1:0-3301 GCA_049587575.1 Bradyrhizobium sp. | reverse complement strand
CTCATGTCGCGCATCCCGCCATCCGCAACCGGGGCACGATCGGTGGCAGCCTCGCGCACGCCGATCCGGCGTCCGAATTGCCGGCCTGCATGGTCGCGCTCAATGCGACCATCATCGTCAGCGGACCTGGCGGCGAACGTCGAATTCCAGCCACGGATTTCTTCACGGGAATTTATGAGACGGTGTTGTCGGCACAGGAATTGCTCGTTGCGGTCGAATTGCCGGTCGCGCAAAGGAATTCCGCGCATTTCTTCTGCGAATTCGCCAGGCGCCACGGCGACTACGCCGTCGTCGGCCTCGCCGCCCAGGCGGTCGTGGAGCATGATGCGCTAACCGATCTTCGGCCGGTGTTCTTTGCCGTTGCTGATCGGCCGGTATTGGCAAAAGCCGGAGCACGGCTTCTCAGGACCACCGTCACATCCGCGTTGTTGTCGGAAGCATCGGAGAGCCTCGGCCAAGAGCTCGATCCGCCCGAAGATCAGCAGGCAAGCAGCTCGATGCGCCGGCATTTGGCAAGGGTGTTGCTGGCGCGAGGCGTGTCCGCGCTTCTTGGCCGTCCCGATCTCAGCGCCGGGGGATTGGCGTGACGGCTGCCCTGCCCATCTCGCTTCATGTCAACGGCGAGCGCGTCGACGCGCAGGTCCTGCCGCGTCTCAATCTGGCGGACTTCCTGCGCGAGCAGCTGAAGCTGACGGGAACGCATGTCGGTTGCGAACACGGGGTATGCGGTGCGTGCACGGTGCGTGTGAACGGGGAGATCGTTCGCTCCTGCCTGATGCTGGCGGCGCAGGCGCATGGCGCTTCGGTCGAAACCATCGAAGGAATTTCCGACAGCGGCGAGATCGCCGATCTGCAGGCCGCCTTCAGAGACCGCAATGCCCTGCAATGCGGCTTTTGCACGCCGGGAATGCTGATCGCCGCGCAGGATTTGCTGAAGCAGGACGCCGAGCCCGACCGGGAGCGAATACGCGAACACCTCTCCGGCAATTACTGCCGCTGCACCGGCTATCAGGCCATTATCGACGCGGTTGAAACCACCGCGCAAGCCCGCGCGGGGCGCCTGCCATGACATCGTCACCGGCCCATCCGCAAACGCTTTCGGTGCTCGATCGGCCGAATTCATATATCGGCAAGGTGGTCCCGCGGCCCAATCTCGAGCGGCTGATGCAGGGCCGCGGGCTTTATGTCAGCGACATGGAACTGCCGCGGATGGCGCATGTCGTGTTCCTGCGTTCGCCGCATGCCCATGCGAAAATTATCGGGATCGACGCCAGCGCGGCGAGAAGCATGCCCGGCGTCATTGCAGTCGTGACCGGCGAGGAGCTCGCTCCCGTCATCACGCCGTGGGTTGGCGTGCTCTCGCATTTGAAGGGACTCAAATCCGCACCCCAGCACGCGATCGCGATCGGTCGCGTATGCTGGCAGGGCGAAGCGGTCGCGGCCGTGGTGGCGACCAGCCGAGCTATCGCGGAGGATGCAGCCGAAATCGTCAGCGTTGAGTATGAGGAACTGGAGGCGGTGACGGACATGCGCACCGCGCTCGATCCGCAGACACCGGTGATCCATCCCTCGCTCGGCGACAACCTTGCCTTTGAGCGCAACCTCGACGCGGGCGAGGTCGATGCGGCCTTTGCCGGTTCCGACGAGCTTGTGGAAGCGAATTTCGTCTTTGGGCGGCACACCGGCGTCACGCTGGAGCCGCGCGCGGTGGTGGCGGACTGGAACGGCGCCGAGGCGCGGCTGACCATCTACCAGGGCACGCAGGCGCCGCACATGGTGCAGAGCATCGCCGCACTTCATTTAGGCCTTGAGGAGTTCCAGGTTCGTGTGGTCTGCAAGGATGTCGGCGGTTCCTTCGGGATCAAGGTTCATATCTACGCCGACGAGATGGCGACCTATGCGCTGGCGAAATTGTTGCGTCGGCCGATCAAATTCGTCGCGGACAGGGTCGAAAGCTTCAACACGGATATCCATGCTCGCGACCATCGCTGTCGGGGGCGGATCGGCGTCAAGCGCGACGGGACCATCATGGGGTTCGAGATCGACGATCTCACCGGCATCGGTCCCTATTCGATGTACCCGCGCACCAGCGCCATCGAAGCCAACCAGGTCGTCAATCTGGTCGGCGGGCCCTATGTGACGAAGAACTATCGTGCCCGCGCCCGCGTCGTGTTCCAGAATAAGAACGTCATGTGCCAGTACCGGGCCGTCGGGCACCCCATCGCGTGCTCGGTGACCGAAGGCCTGGTCGATCTGGCCGCCTCGCGGATAGGGATGGATCCAGTGGAGATCCGCCGCCGCAATCTCATCGCCGATGACGCCTATCCTTGCGCGTCGCCCGCGGGTTTGCGCTTCGAGCTGTTGTCGCACCACGCTGCGATGAACAAGTTGATGGCGATGATGGATTACGATGCGCTGCGGGCCGAACAGGCGGCGCTGCGAAGCAAGAACATTCATCGCGGCATCGGCATCGCCAGTTTCATTGAGGTCACCAATCCCAGCGCGGCCTTCTATGGCGTCGGCGGCGCCAGGATTTCATCGCAGGATGGGGTTGCGGTGCGGCTCGACGCGCAAGGCGCTGTGATATGCCAGACCAGCATCACCGAGCAGGGGCAGGGCTCGGAATCGCTCACCGCGCAAATCGTCGGCAGTGTACTCGGCGTTTCGATGGCGCGCGTGCGCGTCATGTCAGGCGATACCGATCATACGCCCTATGGCGGCGGCACCTGGGCCTCGCGTGGCGCCGGTATCGGCGGGGAGGCGGCACTTCAGGCCGCAAAGATCTTGCGCAAGAACATCCTCGATGTCGCAGCCGCGATCCTGCAATCTTCCCCCGCCGAACTCGACATCGCAAACAATGTGGTTGTGAACGCGGGCGATGGGGCGCCGCGTATTGAACTCCGCGAGCTTGCCAGGATCGTCTATTTTCGCCCGGACACCTTGCCCCCGGGTATTCAGCCCGAGCTGATGGCGACGCGCCATTTCGTGCCCCGCGAATATCCGTTTGCCTTCACCAACGGCGTTCAGGCATCATGGCTGGAAGTCGATACCGACACCGGCTTCGTCAAGTTGTTGAGGCATTGGGTGGTCGAGGATTGCGGCACCCTCATCAATCCGCAGCTGGTCGACGAGCAGATCCGCGGCGGCGTGGTGCAGGGCTTGGGCGCGGCGCTGTTCGAGAAATGCATCTATGACGAGCGCGGCCAACTGACCAATGCCAACATGGCCGATTATCTGGTTCCGATGTCCGGCGAAATGCCCGATATCGATGTGGGTCACGTTGTATCGCCGACCGCGGAGA
>JBAVEE010000044.1:0-2417 GCA_049587575.1 Bradyrhizobium sp. | reverse complement strand
GCGCGTCAGCGGGCGTTGACCGCGGGCCGGCGGCGCCATATGTAGCCGCCTCCCGATCCTACGGACGGGCCCAGGTGGCGGAATTGGTAGACGCGCTGGCTTCAGGTGCCAGTGGCTTAACGGCCGTGAAGGTTCGAGTCCTTTCCTGGGCACCATTTGTGCTTGGCTGCCCACCCGTTGCCGTCAGGCGCTCACCGCGCGCTCGCCACTTTCGAATTTGAGCGGTAGCTTGGACCGCATCGATTCGACGAGGTTTAAAAACCGCCATGACCGTACGCCTGCATCGCGGCGATTTGCCCGATCTCACCCGCTATACCGACTCGGTGGCGATCGATACCGAGACCATGGGGCTGCATCCGCATCGCGACCGGCTTTGCGTGGTGCAGATGTCGAACGGCGACGGCAGCGCCGACGTCGTGCAGATTCCCAAGGATCACGGCAAGGGCCCGGCCGATGCGCCGAACCTGAAGGCGCTGCTGGCCAATCCCAAGATCACCAAGATTTTCCATTTCGCGCGGTTTGATCTCGCCGCGCTCACCAACGCCTTCGGCGTGATGCCGCAGCCGGTCTATTGCACCAAGATCGCGTCGCGGCTTAGTCGCACCTACACCGATCGCCACGGCCTGAAGGATCTGGTGCGCGAGGTGCTCGGCATCGATCTATCGAAGCAGCAGCAATCGAGCGACTGGGGCGCGCAGACGCTGAGCGAGGCGCAGCTGGCCTATGCGGCCTCCGACGTCCTGCATCTGCATGCCTTGCGCGAACGGCTCGACGCCATGCTCGCGCGCGAGGGGCGCCTGGGGTTGGCGCAAGCCTGTTTCGAATTCCTGCCGGCCCGGGCAAGGCTCGATCTGCAGGGCTGGGACGCCGAGGACATTTTCGCGCATTCGTGAGCCGAGACGCCGTTTCAGGCGTCGTATCAGCCATTTGTCGGTCACTCGCGCCCCGTTTCGGACACACTCCTGATACGAGGTTCCGGCTGCGCGACCCGGCGATCCCGGGTAGAATGATCAGGTCTCGCCTCGCCTGGAGCAGTGGTGAATTCGGTTCAGAATCCTGCCTATCAAGCCGGAATGGAGGCGCGCTTCGCCATCGCCGCGCGCCACAGCCGGATGGTGCGGGCGCTGCGCGTCGCGGTGCCGGCGGCGGTGATCCTGTCGATGGCGGCGATCGTTCTGGTGTCGATCTTCAATCCATTCCGGATGCTGCTGCCCAAGCTGCCGCTCGAGATGGAAAACCTTGTCGTCTCCGGTACCAAGATCACGATGGAATCGCCGCATATGTCCGGGTACACGCAGGATCGGCGGCCCTACGAAGTCTGGGCCAAAACCGCGACCCAGGACGTGACCGATCCGGATCACGTCGAACTCAAGACGTTGCGGGCCAAGGTGTTGATGGAGGATCAGTCGACCGTCACGCTGGACGCGCTCACCGGTCTGATGGATACCAAGCAGCAACTGCTCGATTTGCATAAGGATATCTACTTGCAGACCAGCGCGGGGTACGAAGCATGGCTGAGCCAGGCCTTTGTCGACATGGGCAAGGGTACGGTGACATCGGACGAACATGTCGATGTGAAATGGGCGGACGGAACGCTGTCCGCCGACACGATGAAGATCACCGGCGGCGGCGAAGTGGTGCGGTTCGACGGCCACGTCGTGATGAATATCGACAAGCTGCCGCCGGCCGAGAGCCCGCCGGAGCCAGCCGCCGCGCCTGCGCCGGAGCCGGCGCATTCCGCCCGGACCCGGTCGGTCTCCAGCAAGTCCTCCAACCCCAAATGACCTGATGACGATTTTTCCGCGCAGCAATCTGATACGGCGGATCGCGCTCGGCGGCGGTTCTGCCGTCCTTGCGCTCGCGACGATCGCGGCCGTTGACGCCGCTGCGCAGAGTGCGGTGACGGGCGTGCCCAACGCGATGCAGGGTTTTTCGCAAAACCGCGACCAGCCGATCCAGATCGAAGCCGCCACGCTGGAGATGCGCGACAAGAAAAAGGAAGCGACCTTCTCCGGCAATGTGAAGGTGGTGCAGGGCGACACCACCATGACCTCGAAGACGCTGGTGGTGTTCTACGAATCGAACTCCGCCGCAGCCCCCAATTCGGCGGCTGCGGCCAATTCAAAGTCCGCGGCAAAAACCGCCCCGATCCAGTCCGCGACCCCCGGTCCCGGCGGCAGTTCGTCAATCAAGCGGCTGGAGGCGAAAGGCAATGTGGTGGTGACCCAGAAGGATCAGGTCGTGACCGGCGAGACCGCGGTCTTCGACACCAAGACCAACCTCGTCACCATGCTCGGAGGGGTGGTGTTGACCCAGGGCAAGAACGTACTGCGCGGCGATCGGCTGCTGGTGGACATGACCACGGGCGTATCGCGGGTGGAATCCGACTCAGGGCGCGTGCAGGGCTTGTTTCAGTC
>JBAVEE010000043.1:0-2855 GCA_049587575.1 Bradyrhizobium sp. | reverse complement strand
GCTGGGCCTGAAACGGCTTTATCTGGTGCCGCGCGGCTTTGCGCCCAACAATGGCGTCTATGTGCAAATGCCGTTCGAGGCGCTGCTGGCGGCGACCGCACAGGAAAGCGTGGCGCATCGATGCGTTGTCATCGGCGAGGACCTTGGCACGGTGCCGGAAGGCTTTCGCGAGAAAATGGCGGAGTGGGGCATCTGGTCTTATCAGGTGATGATGTTCGAGCGCGACGATCGTGGCGCGTTTCGAGGCGTCGACCATTATGCGCCGAATGCACTCGTCACCTTCAACACCCACGATCTCTCGACCTATGCCGGCTGGCGCTCCTTCAGCGATCTCAAGCTGAAACGGTCGCTCGGAATCGATCCCGGCGAAAGCGACGACGCCCGCTGGCATGCGCTGGCGATGCTGAGCGATGTGCTGCGTCACCATGCCATCGACCGTCATGATCTGTATGCGGTCGCGGGCTTTCTGGCGAAAACAAGATCCCGCCTGTTGGCGATATCGCTGGAGGATCTGCTGGGCGTGATCAACCAGCCCAATATTCCCGGCACCGTGAACGAGCGCCCGAACTGGCGGCAGCGGCTGCCGATTGCGACCGACGAGATTAGTGCTGCGATCGACGTTCCCGCGCTCAAGCTCGCAACCCGCGAGCGGACGCGCGCAATGGCCTGACGCGCGTCAATTTTTGACCGGGGAAGAATTTGTCCAGCAAAATAGAAGACTATGGACTGATCGGCGATTGCGAAACCGCGGCACTCGTCGGCCGTGACGGTTCGATCGATTGGCTGTGCTGGCCCGCGTTCGATTCCGACGCGTGTTTCGCGGCCCTGCTCGGTACGCGCGAGAATGGCCGATGGCTGATTGCGCCCACGGAAGATGTCACGCAGTTTTCGCGCCGCTACCGGGACGATACGCTGATCCTGGAAACCCGCCTTGAGACCGCAAACGGCACCATTGTCCTGACCGATTTCATGCCGCCGCGCGGCAAGGCCTCCGATATCGTCCGCCTGGTGCGCGGTGTCGCGGGCAAGGTGAAGCTGCGCTTGGAACTCGTGATCCGCTTCGGCTTTGGCGCCGATATTCCCTGGGTCAAGCGCACCGAGGATGGCGCGCTGTTGGCGATCTGCGGTCAGGACATGGCGGTGCTGCGGACGCCGGTTGAGACTCGTGGCCAAGACATGACCACGTTAGCCGAGTTCGAAGTCAGCGAGGGCGAGGTCGTTCCCTTCGTGCTCAGCTACGGGCCCTCGCATCTGCCGCTGCCACAGCCGATCGATCCCACGCAGGCGCTGCAGAATACCGAAGATTTCTGGATCGACTGGTGCGGCCGTTGCACCTATGACGGCGAAAGCCGTGACCTCGTCATGCGCTCGCTGATCACGCTGAAGGCGCTCACCTATGCGCCGACCGGCGGCATCGTCGCGGCACCCACGACGTCGCTCCCGGAAAAGCTCGGTGGCGCCCGGAACTGGGATTATCGGTTCTGCTGGCTGCGCGACGCGACCTTCACGCTGCTGGCGCTGATGAACTCCGGTTATACCGAGGAAGCCTCCGCCTGGCATAACTGGCTTTTGCGCGCGGTGGCGGGAGCGCCGGCGAATATGCAAATCATGTACGGCATCATGGGCCAGCGCCGTTTGCTGGAATGGGAGGCGGGCTGGTTGCCCGGCTACGAAGGCGCGCAACCCGTTCGGGTCGGCAACGCCGCCCATGCCCAGTTGCAACTCGACGTTTACGGCGAGCTGGTCGATGCGTTCCACCAGTCGCGCATGACCGAGCTCAAACTCGATGACGGCACCTGGGACCTCGAATGCACGGTGCTCGAGCACCTCGCCGATGTCTGGAACCAGCCGGATAACGGCATCTGGGAGCGTCGTGGCGACCGCAGACACTACGTCTCATCGAAGGCATTGACGTGGGTCGCGTTCGATCGCGGCATCAAGAGCGCCGAGAGGTTCGGCTTCGATGCGCCGCTCGAAAAATGGCGCTCGTTGCGTGATACCATCCATCGCGACGTCTGCGAAAAGGGTTTTGACGCCGCGCAAAATACCTTTGTCGAATCTTATGGCTCGCAACTGCTCGATGCCAGCATTCTGCTGCTGCCGGCGGTGGGCTTCCTTCCCGCCTCGGACCCGCGCGTTCGCGGCACGCTCGTGGCGATCGAACGGCACATGATGCGGGACGGATTCGTGTTGCGGCACGATCCCCGCGAAATATCGGAGGAGCGGCAGCCGATCGAAGGCGCGTTCCTCGCCTGCAGCCTTTGGCTCGCCGACGCCTTTGTGCTGGCCGGCCAGATCGAAAAGGCGCAATCGCTGTTCGACCGCGTCGCGGCCGTGGCCAACGATCTGGGCCTGCTGGCAGAGGAGTTCGACTCCGTCGCGGGCCGTCAGACCGGCAATTTCCCGCAGGCCCTGACCCACATCGCGCTGATCAATACCGCGCATAACCTGAGCGATGCGAAGCGTCCCCTGGAGAAGCCGGCGGTGCAGCGGTCGGACTGAGGTCGTCATCCCCAGGTACGAGCTTCGTCGGCGAGCCTCAAAGGATGACGACTACGGTGCGAACGGTCATCTTTCGAGACTGGCGCAAGCGCGCGCTTATCCGGATGACGGATCATCCTTATCGCACCCCGTTCCCCTTCAAGATCATCTCGATAGCTTTTGCAAAACCTTCGTCCTCGTTCGAGGCCGTGACATGGGTTGCCATCTTCTTGACGTCGTCGGTGGCGTTGCCCATGGCGAAGGAGACGCCGCTGGTGCGGAACATCGCCAGATCGTTCTGCATGTCGCCAATGGTGGCGATCGCATCCAGCGGGATGCCGAGGCGCCCAGCCATCGTCTGCACGAAGGTACCC
>JBAVEE010000042.1:0-7266 GCA_049587575.1 Bradyrhizobium sp. | reverse complement strand
CGGCCGATGCGATATCGTCTCGTCAGGCAGGTGTTCGACATGAGTGATTCCAAGACGGCAGGCGAAGTCAGGGACGCGTTGAAGCTGGCGGAACGCGAGTCGGCGCAACAGGCGCTGGCGATACTGAACGGGCTCGTCGGACTCGTCAAAGGCGGCCAAGAACAACCGCTGGAGATCGAGGAAGCCCGATCCAGCGCCTTTCTGGCGATTTGCGAACTCGGGAAAGCCTTGCACCGCGGCCAGCCGGCGGGCCATCTGTGGGCGGCAGCGAGCGATGCGACCGAGCGCTGGATCGCGCTGGCGAGGTGAGCCGGCGGCGAGGCTAATTTTGCGGGCCGGACAGCGAGATCTCGCGTTCGGCGCGGAAGACATTGGCATAAAGGCTCGCGATCCACTGCCGTCCGCTCGAAGTCATGTTGAGATAGCGTATTTCGGTCTGGATGTGCGGCGCCACCATGTCCCAATAGAATTGCGGATAGCGGTTGACGATGTCGGCCGGCGATTCATAGCCGAGCTGGCGGTTCATGCCGACCTCTTCAAACTCGTGGTAGAGCGCGTTGGCTTTCCTGATGTAGTTGGGATCGCCGAGCTGTCCGATGAAATCCGCCGCGCGAACGATCGACGCCTCCTCGTCATATCGCTGACCCTCGCGGGGAGGAAATCTGGTGCCTTCGATCGCATCGGCGATGCGCTGCTTGTCGAGCGGCGAAATGCTGTCGATCCGCTGCATCACGTAAAGCTTCGATCGCTCGACGTGGTAAGGCATCAGGCCGGCGTCCGACGAACCGCGCGGCAGCGTCACCTTTGTGCCTGCGGCATCGATCAGGAATCCGTCCGCGTCGTCCTGCCTGAACAGGCCACGCACATAGCCGATGTCGTGGGCGAGGCAGGCGATGATGACATGCGCGTAATCGTCCGCGGTCATATGGGTGTGCAGCGCGCGGCCGCGGAGAATATCGTGGCCCGCAAGCGTGACCAGCAGCGTGTGCTCGACGTTGTGGTAGAGAGCGTCGCTGTTTCCGATGCATTCGAGCGCGATGCGGGCGGCCGACGGCACCATCTCCACCAGCGGCGTCTGCGAAGTCCCGAACCGGCGGCGCATATAGGAGCGAAGAAACTCCTCCAGGGCATCCGCCGCCAACTCCGGTAAGGTCATCATAGGCCGCTCCGCTTCGCCAAACTTCCCGCGCCAGCTCCTGACTTCTCGTTCATCCCCGATGCGGGCCAACATAACGCAACTTTGGGCTGTGACCAAACGCGGAAAATGCCGCCGGATGAGAAACCCGAAACACATGGCGGCGCCGCTACGCGCGGCCTCTCCCGAGTTCATCCGGCGCCGCAGGATCGAACCGGTTGGTGGCCAGCGCCGGCGAGGGACGTTCGACCGGCCGCCGCCTCCGTAATTTCCCCCATGGGAATCATCCGGATTTTCCGCCGAAATTTCCACGGCTATCGTTGCCGCATCGATTCGCTTTTCCGAGAGGTGGCGTGACATGGCTCAGATCTATTTCCACTGCAGCAACACCGAAGGCGTGTGGGTCGATCGGCGCGGCGCCGCCGTCGGCGATCTGGCCGAGGCGCAGGACCACGCCGCCCTCGTGGTGCGGTCGCTGCTGATGGCGCCCGGTGCCGAAGACTGGCGCGACTGGGTCCTGCACGTCAGCGACGATATCGGCGAGGAAATCTTCTGCCTGCCCTTTGCCTCCCTGCTGGGCAAACCGCATTGAGCGCCGCCATGTGGATCACGCAACCGTCATCGATGCCGTTTCGCCAGCGCCTGAACGTGATCGTGACGCGGTGGCACCGGCTGTTCCAAACCGCCTGCCATCCCTATCGGCCCGAGCTTCATTACATGCGCGGGCCCGGCCCGAAATGGCACGCCAAGCACCGGCGCCGCACCGATAACGGCGCGCTTTGAGGCCCGGGAGCTGCGGAAGCGGAGTTCGGATGCCCGGCGAGCCTTCCGCCGAGTTTTCCAATTGTTAAGCAATCGCGTACCTGGAAGCATCCTGGAAAACATCGCGGCCAAAAATCGTCACAATCATTTCTATTAAAAAGGAGTTCGTTTTCCAGATGGAGAACCTCCCATGCGGATCGCGCAATTGATTTTCGTTGGGTCGATCGCCGCCCTGGCCGGGCTGACGGCGCCTGCGCTGGCGAAAAGTTCGAACTACTCCGCCGAAGGCGATGCCAAGGCCCAGAAGATCGGGGACACGCCGGCCGCCCAGGGCTGCCACGCCTACCAGGAGGCTGCGGACGGATCATGGACACCGCTGCCGTGCCAGGAGCCGGGCCCGGTGTCGCAGGCGCCGACGCACAGCAAATCCGCGGCGCGCCACCCGGAGGAAGACCTGCGCTGAAATGCCGGCAGACGCCGCGGTCGGGTCGCACCCGCCCTCCAGCCATCGGTTCCTTGACAGAGGTCAATGCGATTGGCCGGCTTTGCCTTTACTTGTCAGGCCTGATTGCTCTGCAAGAGATCAAGTCGCCCTCGTAGCGATCAGAAGACACTTACCGCGTTGTCCGGGCGCGAAACCGGTGCCTAGGCAGGCCGGCAACATCGAGACCTGCCATGAAGGTTTTTTGTCTCATCCCGTTGATGATGTGCACCTTGAGCACGGGCAGTCATGCCCTCGATTCCGAGCAGCAACGAGGCAAAGCCTTGCTCGAAACCCTGTGCGGACGGTGTCACGCCGTGAGCGAGAGGGGCCGGAGCCCCCACGTCGATGCACCACCATTTCGCACCTTTGGAGACAGCAATCTCTACGACAATGATTTCGGGCAACGTCTGCAGGACGGCCTGACCACTATTCATCCGGATATGCCGACTTTCCGATTTAGCCGCGCCGACGCCGAGGCCGCGGTCAACTATCTCAAATTCATTCAAGATCGCAAAAGATCAAGGTAGCCGGCACCGGCGTAAGGTCGCCAAACCTTGAAGAGACCCGCTATTTTCCTTGATGCCAGGGGCCGGCAAAATGGCCTGTGCATAAGATACCGGCGCGGTCTGACGTCATTGCGGGCGACGAAGCACCCCCCTCCTCTTCGACGTTGCACCACGGATTTCTTCGCCAACGCCCGCAACGACGGCGCAAAAGCGCGCTGCGCGCCTTTACCCATCTTGCGACCGAAAAATCGGCTATCCATTCCCCACTGGTTCGCGCAGCAAGCGCAATGGCACGGAGTTTTCCATGAATGCATTTGTCGTTTCGCTGGCGATGGGCGGTGTCGTCGGCATCGTTTACGGATTGAGCGGCGTGCGCTCCCCTGCTCCGCCGATCGTCGCGCTGGTCGGACTGTTGGGAATGGTCCTCGGCGAACAGGCCGTGACGGTTGCGAAGGCCCATTTCTCCCATGCGCGGGATCAGAGCGGCGGTCCGGATGATCGTCACGACCAGTAAGGGCGCAGGGCTGGACCCAGCCCGCCGGTCGAAAAATACAATGTCGGGACTGGTCGCCCGAAAACGTCCTCAGGTCATCCGTCAACCCGAAAGAGGCAAGCCATGCTCTATGCCATTCTGGCCTATCACGCCGAAGAAGAGGTCGCATCCTGGACTCGCCAGGAAGATGCCGCGCTGATGGGCAATCTGAACAAGATACACAACCGCCTGACGCAAGAGGGACGCCTCGGACCGGCGGCGCGGCTCGGGGCGACGCAAGGCGCCTGCGTGTTGCGCGGCCGGGGCAAGGGCGTGGTGACCGACGGTCCCTTCACCGAGACCAAGGAACAGCTGCTGGGCTTTTACGTCATCGACTGCGCCGACCGCGACGCCGCCATCGCCTCAGCGCGCGAACTGCGCGAGGTCAATCCCAGCGCCATCTATGAAATCCGCCCGGTTTTGCTCTACCTGCCCGGCGCGCCATTTCCGGAGACCGAACAGGCGGCGGAATCCAACCAGAGGGAGCAAGGGCGCGACGGTGGCGATGCACCGAGGCCCGGTTGAGCCTGCTTGTGGAGGCAGAAAATCAGATCGACAAGGTGCTAAAAGCGGAAGAAGCCATATGACGCGGGCTCGCCAGCACAAGGCCGGTCAAGCCCTTCAAGTCGCCAGGAGAACACATGACTTCCGCAAATGCCGTCAATCTCGTCAGCCACCCCCTCGTGCGGCACAAGCTTACGCTGATGCGCGATCGTGACCGCTCCACCAAGGGTTTTCGGGAGCTCTTGAACGAGATCGGCATGCTGCTGTGCTATGAGGTCACCCGCGATCTGCCGCTCGAGATGGTAGACATCGAGACGCCGCTGATGCCGATGAAGGCGCCGATGATCGCCGGCAAGAAGCTGACCTTCGCGCCGATACTGCGCGCCGGCGTCGGCTTTCTCGACGGCATGCTCGCGCTGGTTCCCTCGGCCCGTGTCGCGCATATCGGCCTCTACCGCGATCCCGAGAGCCTGCAGGCGGTCGAATATTACTTCAAGGCGCCGCATGATCTGTCGGACCGCACCGTGATCCTGATGGATCCGATGCTGGCCACCGGTAATTCCGCCTGCGCGGCGGCTTCCCTGCTGAAGACGCGCGGCGCACGCGACATGCGCTTTGTCTGCCTGCTCGCGGCGCCCGAAGGCATCGCGCATTTCCAGAGTGAGCACCCGGACGTACCGATCTGGACCGCAGCCGTTGACGACAAGCTGAACGATCACGGCTATATCGTGCCGGGTCTTGGCGACGCCGGCGACCGCATGTACGGCACGAAATGATCTCGGCCTTGCAGCTAATGCCGCTTGAAATACTGCACCGCGCGCTCGTGCTCCTCGGCCGCCGCGCGCGACTTGAAAGTGCCGAGATTGCGGCGCTTGCCGGTCTTCGGATTGAGCTTCCGGGAATAGAGCCGGTACTCGCCTGATCTTAATTTGCGGATCATCGGAAACTGGCCTCGCTTGGCAAAACCTCCTGCACTAATCGCAATCCCCCGGCCCGCGTTCCGGCAGCGCCATGCTCCGGAATGCCTCCCTTGGGCAGGCTATCTGCGTGCGGTCAGGCCTATCACCGCGGACATTCCGCTGTGGGCGGCGCCCTCCCGCATCTCCCGCTCCTCTTCGACGATCCTCACGTCATGGAAATCGCGGAAAGCGTCTTCCAGCATCTGGCGCGTATAGAGATTTTCGATCTTCTTCGGTCCGCCGGTATTGAATTGCAATTGTCGTGGCGTGTAGCCCTGCAAAATGAAAAGTCCGCCGGGCTTCAAGGTGTTGTGAACGCCCCGCCACTTCTGCAGTCGTTCAGCGGGGGAACTGAATTGCGTGAAGATATCGATGACGACGTCGAACGCGGCGGGGGGATAGTTCCATGCATGAATATCGGCCCTGACCAGATCAATCTTCACGCCCCGCTCTTTGGCGAGCGATGCTGCCTTGAGTTGTGCCGACTCGGAAAAATCGAGGCAAACGACGCTCAACCCCTGCTCGGCCAGCCAGACGCCGTTGCGCCCCTCGCCGTCGGCGATCGCAAGCGCGCTGCCCGACGCCGGCAAAAGCCCTCTGCAGGACTGCAGAAAATAGTTCGGTTCCTTGCCAAAAATGAATTCGGGAACGCTGTAGCGGCTTTCCCAGGTGTGCTGCTCGCTCATGGGCCTACCGGCCCCTTGCGCGACCGCCATCCCGACATGCCGGCCGCATAATGCCGCGCATCTTCCACGCCGGCTGCCTTCATTTTTTTCAAGGCGGCAGCAGACCGCCCGCCCGCCTGGCAGATCAGCACGACCTGGCCTCCCTTGGGCACCCGCGCAGGATCAAATTTCGACAACGGAAGATTGATCGCGCCCGGGATGTGACCGCCCGCGTATTCGTGCGGCTCACGCACGTCCACGACCGTGTAATTCTTGCTTCGATGTCCATGCAGCAATTCCTCATGCTCAATGACGGAAGCGCTGGCTGTGTTCCTAAACCTGTCTAAAATCCGGGACAACATCGATTTTCCTTTCTTGGCAGCGCCTGTTTCCAGGCCTTCATGGCTTGCCCAGCGGCGTAAACTTCTGATCGCTGAACGGCGACGCATCGGGAACCCGCAGGACGATAAAGCCACGCCCGATCGACTGATGGCACGCGTTGCATCCGTCGGTCAATTCGCCGTATGCCTTGGTGAATTTCCTGCTATCCTTGGCCTCAACCGCATCAACCACCGACTGGACGGGCTGCACCATTGTCGTGACGTTGGTAACGGGAATGCCCTGATAGAGCGACACGGCTTCCATGAGGTTCGCCTTGAGCTGGCGAATCTCGTAGGCCGCGAGTTCCCAGTTTTGGGATTTGCCGGCGAACCACAACTTCATGTGCCGCGACTGCGCCGCGTTCATGATATCGCCGAGCCGCGGCACATAGGGCTCAGAGGGCGGCTGGTTGACCCCGGATTGGGCCATAGCCACCAGCGGAGAAGCGCAAACCAAGAGGACCATCAACCCGCGCCATTTCATCTTATGCTCCATGCGTGCGTTGGTCGTGCTGACAGGAGCCGGCGCGACCGTTTTTGAAAAGCTAGCCGCTTCTGCTGGCAGGCGCCTTGCGTTCGATCAAGGTGGGCGCGCGGCATTTCGCCTGGTGAGATCTTTACCGGCAAGGCTCCAGACCGGCCTCACGCAACGCGGGTGCCACCTCTGATGAAGCGAGATACTTCAAGAGCCTGTCGGATTGAGCGACTAGCTTCGACGCCGCCAGACGCCCGGCGGAAAACACCGCGGGGCTCTGCAGCTGAAGCGGGATCGGTCCGACAATTTCGATACCTGCGACCTGCTTCAGCTCGCTGATCTGCTGTACCGCCAGGTCCGCCTCGCCCGACACCAGCCGCTCCGCGGTAAAGCCCTGGGGAACGATCGTGGCGCGGGCGTTGATCTCGGCTCCGATCCCCAATTGCGCGATCAGTTGTGCAAAAAAAATGCCACTGGCACCGAGACGCGAATAGGCGATCGATCGTGCCCCAAGCAGCGTGGCACGCAACGCGGCCTCGGTCGCGATATCGGGATGATCGGCGCCGGCCTTCACCGCGAGGCCGACAAAGGAGCGGGCGAGGTCGACGCAGCTCTCCGCAACCACGGTGCCTGGCGCAGCAAGTCCAGCAAGCCCCTCGCGGGTCAGAATGACGACGTCGGCAGCCTCGCCGTCACCCAAGCGACCCAGGAGCGCAAGCGTCGGCGCGAAATCGGCGTCGATGCGCGCCCCGCCTGCCGCCTCATATTTCCCCGCAAGGCTGCGAACCGCGCCCATCAGGGCAAGCGTCGAAAGCAGACGTACCGTATTCTCCATCCCCTGGTCCTTGCGCTCCCTCGCAACGC
>JBAVEE010000041.1:0-1532 GCA_049587575.1 Bradyrhizobium sp. | reverse complement strand
GACCTCGTCGAGCGCCGCCTTCTTCCAGATCGTGCCGCCGCCGATATTGGCGGTCTGCTCGACGCTGACCACGGTCTGCGGCGGCTGGTAGCGGGTGCGCGGGTGAAGTGCTGCGCGAAGCGCATCGGGCGTGAACTGTCCGTCGGCGCCGGGCAGAGCCGTGATCTGGAATCCGCCGAGGGCTGCGTGGGCGCCGCCTTCGCGAGCGATGATATGCGCCGACGCGTGCGCCAGGATTTCATCGCCGGGCCGGCAATGGACCAGCGTCGCCGCGACATTGCACATGGTGCCTGACGGCATGAACACGGCGGCTTCCTTGCCGAGCAAGTCGGCCACGCGATCGCACAGCACATTCACGGAAGGATCGTCGCCGACCTGTTCGTCGCCCACTTCGGCGCGCGCCATCGCCTCCCGCATCGCGGGGGTCGGACGGGTCTGGGTGTCCGACAAGAGGTTGATGCGGACGGCTGGCGCCTTGGGATCGGGACGGGCAGGGGTGTAGGTCATGGTGAGGACTCTCAGAGTCTTTTGGCTGGATTTGTCATTCCGGGATGGTCCGAAGGACCAGACCCGGAATCTCGAGATTTCGGGTCGCTACGCGCCCCGGAATGACATCGAGCAGATGACCGATCATACCCAAACGAAAAGGCCCCGGCAAAACCGGGGCCTTCGATCTTTCGTAAATGCCGCCGATAAAAATCAGCGCGAATAGAATTCGACGATCAGATGCGGCTCCATCTGCACCGCGAACGGCACGTCGGACAGCGCCGGGATGCGGGTGAACTTCGCCGTCATCTTGGAGTGATCGACTTCCAGGAAATCCGGCACGTCGCGCTCGCCGAGCTGGCTCGCTTCGAGGACGACGGCGAGCTGCTTCGAGGATTCCTTGACCTCGATAAGATCGCCGACCTTCAGCTTGTAGCTCGAGATGTTGACGCGGCGGCCGTTGACCTTGACGTGGCCGTGATTGATGAACTGGCGCGCGGCGAACATGGTGGCGACGAACTTGGCGCGATAGACCACGGTGTCGAGACGCCGTTCCAGCAGGCCGATCAGGTTTTCACCGGTATCGCCCTTCATCCGGCCGGCCTCGACATAAATGCCGTGGAACTGGCGTTCGCTGATGTTGGCGTAATAACCTTTCAGCTTCTGCTTGGCGCGCAGCTGCACGCCGAAGTCGGAGAGCTTGCCCTTGCGGCGCTGGCCGTGCTGGCCGGGGCCGTATTCCCTGCGGTTCACCGGGCTCTTCGGGCGGCCCCAGATGTTCTGGCCCATACGGCGATCGATCTTGTATTTCGCCTCACTGCGCTTTGTCATCGCGTCCTCTTCGTAAAGTTTGAGTGTTGAGGAGACGCGCCCTCCTGTGCGCCGGGAATTTCCCGGAGCCGACAGGTCCAGCCCCCAAGCATGAAGGCAGACCACGGGTCGCGAAACGCATCGCGGGCCGAAACCGGCCCGCGAGCAAGCGGGTTCTTAGGGAGAAACCACCGTTCTGTCAACGAAAACGGCCCGGTTTCCGGACCAAATCGGCC
>JBAVEE010000040.1:0-1591 GCA_049587575.1 Bradyrhizobium sp. | reverse complement strand
GTGCGTGCCGGCTGATGTTTTCTGGCAGTGTGGACAGAAAGTATTTCGTCGGCTCGGGTTCATCCGCGGGCCATTCGATCAGGCACCATTCCTCGGGGCGTGGTGTGGAACGGTGATAATCGCGATGCGCGGGACGCACACGCACTGCCGCGAAGCGCGAAGCGAGTTTGGTGTTGGTCGCTTCCCGCCAGGTGACCCGCCGCCAGGCTTTTTTGGGTAGATCAAGCGCGAGTTGCCTGGCCGAGGTCGGCTTATGCGCCGCGTTGCGACGGATCGCGGACGTCGGACGACCGCGCCCGCTCCATGGCTTCGGTGGCAGCGGTTCCACCCCGGGCGGCCACAGGCTGGTGGAGGATTGGATGCCGACGGCATAGGCAAGGCCGATCCCGGTGATGCCGTCGCGGAAGTCGGTGTCGTTGCCGTATCCCGCGTCGGCCAACACCACCTCGGCATCGATCCCGGCTGCGCGGGCGGCACGCAGCTGGTCAAGCGCGATCTGCTGCTTGGTCTGGAACACGACATCGTCGGGCACGCCCGCCTGAGCGCGCCGGTCGGGGTCATCGACCCACTCATGCGGCAGATACAGCCGATAGGCGATCGGCAGGCTGGCATGATCGTTGGCGGCCGACAGGCTCACCGCGACCTGGCAGTTGTCCTGTTTGCCGAGCTGTCCACAGTACTGCCGCGCCACCCCGACCGAGTGCTTGCCCTTCTTCGGCATCCCGGTGTCGTCGATGATGAGCGCCCGGATCGGGCCGCGTTGCTCGATAATGGGCAGGACGCGGGCACGCACCGCCCCGAGCACCGCATCGTCGGACCAATCAGACTTTGCCACGAAGTGATGCAGCGACTGATGCGCCGCCTGCACGCGCCCCGGCTGCACGCGCGCGGCCATCGGCTCGACGCTCTTGCGATCTCCCGGCAGCAGCAATCCCGCGCAATACGATCGGAAGGGCGCGGCGCGGTCGGCGTGACCGAGCGTCGACGTGATCGCCTCGACATAGGCCGCGAACCGTGATTCGCTGCCGCGTGCGCCGGATTCGAGACCCACAACCCGCCTCCACGAGTGAGAATCTCCATGCCTGCCAAATCCACGCCGAATCGGTCAAGCTTTTTATGACACAGTAAGACTAGTGTCCTGATTCTGAAGTCCCTGGCATTTTAGGCGTGCGTCGCGAGGGAGCGAAGGCAGAAGCGTTGGACTGAGGCGAGGATGTCGTCGGCACTCTTTGTCCATCGGAACGGCTTGGGGTCGGCATTGGTGGCATCGATATAGGCGGTGATGGCGCGCTCGAGGTCGGCCACCGATCGGAACACGCCGCGTCTGATGGCGCGGTCGGTCAGCAGCGCGAAGAAGCGCTCAACCTGATTGATCCATGACGCCGACGTGGGCGTGTAGTGGACGTGCCAGCGTGGCCGTTTGGCGAACCAGCTGCGGATCAGCTTTGTCTTGTGTGTGCCGTAGTTGTCCATGATGACATGGACGTCGAGATCGGTAGGCACGTTGCGCTCGACCTCGTCGAGGAACTTGCGAAACTCCTGCGTGCGGTGGCGCGGCATGCATTTTCCGACCACGGTCCCGGCTTTCACG
>JBAVEE010000039.1:0-5365 GCA_049587575.1 Bradyrhizobium sp. | reverse complement strand
GTCAAACGAAAGCCTCGAGGGAAGCGCCATGGACCAGTCACGGAAAAGCCCGGGGCAACGCGCCCTGGATGACGCCTTTCACGCCATGTTCGAGCTGACGCGGAGCAGGCCGGCGCCTGCGCTTGCCGAGCGGCTTGATCGGCTGGCCCGGCTGCGCGCCGCCGTCTCGGACAACGAAGCCCGTTTCAAAGCGGCCATCTCGGCGGATTTCGGCCATCGCAGCCACACCGAAACCAGCATCGCCGAGACCTTGCTGGTGCTCGGCGAGATCAGGCACGCCGCCGGTCAGCTGAAGAAATGGATGGCGCCGCAGCGCGTTGCGACCGCGCTGCAATTCATGCCCGCCAAAAACCGGCTGCTGCCGCAGCCGCTCGGCGTCGTCGGCATCATCGCGCCGTGGAACTATCCGCTGCAATTGACGCTGGCGCCGGCGGTGGGAGCGCTTGCCGCGGGCAACCGCGTGATGATCAAGCCAAGCGAACTGGCGCCGCGGTTTTCCGCGCTGCTGCGCGAGGCGATCGCGGCCAGATTCGACGCCACCGAGATGACCGTGACAGCGATCGACGACGACATCGCGCAGGCCTTCGCATCGCTGCCGTTCGATCATCTGATCTTCACCGGCTCGACCCGCGTCGGCCGCCTTGTCGCCGAAGCCGCGGGCCGCAACCTGACGCCGGTCACGCTCGAACTCGGCGGCAAATCGCCCGCCATCGTCGACCGCTCCGCCGATCTCGGGCAAGCCGCCGAGCGCATCGCCTACGGCAAGCTGCTCAATGCCGGCCAGACCTGCATCGCGCCGGACTACGCACTGGTGCCGGAAGCCCGGGTGCAGGATTTCGCCGACCGGCTGCAGGGCCACATGCGTCGCATGTACGGCACCGATCCCGGCAATCCCGACTACACCTCCATCGTCTCCGACCGGCATTACGCGCGGCTCGAGGGCCTGGTGACCGACGCCGCCGCAAAGGGGGCGCGGATCATGCAAGCGGCCAGGCCGGACGATCCGGCCTGGAAATCGAAGCGCAAATTTCCGCCGACCATCCTTGTCGGCGCCACTCCGGACATGGCTGTCATGCAGGAGGAAATCTTCGGGCCGCTGCTGCCGATCATCGGCTACCGGGATGCCGCCGAGCCGGTCTCCTATATCAACGGCCACGACCGGCCGTTGGCGCTTTACTGGTTCGGCAAGGACGATGCGGCGCGCGACGAGGTGCTCGCGCGCACCGTTTCCGGGGGCGTCACCGTCAATGATTGCCTGTTTCACTTCACCCAGATCAATCAGCCGATGGGCGGCGTCGGCGCGTCCGGCACCGGCGCCTATCACGGCGAATGGGGCTTCAGGAGCTTGAGCCAGCTGAAGCCGGTGTTCTACCGCTCGCCGTTCAACCGGCTCGCCGACCTCTATCCGCCCTATGGCGCCAAGGTCGCGCGGCTGGAAAAGCTGCTGAGGTGGATGTCGTAGGGGAATTGAGCTGGTGAACTGTCACCGTCATTGCGAGCGCAGCGAAGCAATCCAGCCATTGAATCCAGTCACCGATGGATTGCTTCGTCGCTTTGCTCCTCGCAATGACGGAAAAAAACGACCTAATAAAGAGGGGGGACACACGCAATGGATACATTCGACTTCATCGTCGTCGGCGGCGGCTCCGGGGGTTGCGCGGTCGCAAGCCGCCTCTCCGAGGATCCCGCCACCTCGGTGGCGCTGCTGGAAGCCGGCGGCAAGGACGACAATTGGGTGGTGACGACGCCCGGCGCGCTGATCCTGATGTTGGCCGGCAAGGTCAACAACTGGGCGTTCGACACCGTGCCGCAAGCGGGCCTCAACGGCCGGACCGGCTATCAGCCGCGCGGCAAGGGGCTCGGCGGCTCGTCCGCGATCAACGCGATGGTCTATATCCGCGGCCACAAAAGCGACTACGACCGATGGGCCTCGCTCGGCAACACCGGCTGGTCCTATGCAGACGTGCTGCCTTATTTCAAACGCTCGGAAGACAATTCCGATCTCGATGGCGCGTATCACGGCAAGGGCGGCCCGCTCCATGTCACGGGCGCGCGAACCGACAATCCGGTGCGCGAGATCTATCTGCAGGCCGCGCGCGAGGCCCAATTCCGCATCCGCGAGGATTTCAACGCCGAGGAGCAGGAAGGTCTCGGCGCTTATCAGCTCACGCAGAAGAACGGCGAGCGCTGGAGCGCGGCGCGCGGCTACATTCACCCCTTCATGGCTACGCGCGCCAATTTGCGCGTCGAGACCCACGCGCACGCCACCCGCATCCTGTTCGAGGGCAAGCGCGCGGTCGGCGTCGAATACCGCCAGGGCAAGGAGATCAGGCAAATCCGCGCCCGCCGCGAAGTGATCCTGTCCTCCGGCACTTTCCAGAGCCCGCAGCTGCTGATGCTTTCAGGGGTCGGCGACGGCGCGGCGCTGGCGAAACACGGCATCGCAACCACGCACCACCTGCCCGGCGTCGGGCAGAACCTGCAGGATCATCCGGACTTTGTGTTCGGCATTTCCTCCGACGCGCCGCATTTCGCCGGCCTGTCGTTTGGCGGCATCGCGCGGATCTTCAAGGGCATCGCGCAATACCGGCGCGAGCGCCGCGGGCCGATGACGTCGAACGCCGCCGAATGCGGCGGTTTCCTCAAGACCCGGCCCGACCTCGACGTGCCCGATATCCAGCTGCATTTCTGCATGGCGATGGTGGCCGATCACGGCCGCAAGCCGCGCTGGGGCACCGGCTTCTCCTGTCACGTCTGCGTCCTGCGCCCGAAAAGCCGTGGCAGCGTCTGGCTGCAGAGCGCCGATCCGCTTGCCGCGCCTGCGATCGATCCGAACTTCTTCGGCGAGGAAGCCGACCTCGAGACCATGGTCGCAGGCTTCAAGATGACGAAACGGCTACTGGATGCGCCCGCGCTCAAGGCGCTGCAAAAGTCCGACGCGGTCACGGCGGGTGTCGAGACCGACGACGATATTCGCAACGTCCTGCGCCAGAATGTCGACACCGTCTATCACCCGGTCGGCACCTGCAGGATGGGCGTCAACGATTCCCTGGCCGTGGTCGATCCGAAACTCCGGGTATACGGGCTCGAAGGCCTGCGCGTCGTCGATGCCTCGATCATGCCGACCTTGATCGGCGGCAACACCAACGCGCCGGCCATCATGATCGGCGAAAAGGCCGCCGACATGATCAAGGGCGAGCTGCGGGCGGGTTGATTGAAGGACAGCGTCATCCCCGCGTAATGGCTTCGCCGACATCCCCGGGATGAACGCAATTGCGTTCACCCGCGAGGTGCGAGCCTCTTCGGCGAGCCTCGAAGGATGTGCAGCTAACCCTTGGTCCATCATTCGAGACGCGCGCAAAGCGCGCGCTCCTCAGGATGACGCTGACACACGCGGCGAAGCGTCACGTCAGCAAAAACCCGCCATCCACCGTGACGACGCTGCCGGTCATGTAGCGCGAGGCGCCAGAGGCCAGCAGCATGATGGCGCCGTCGAGATCGGATTCGGCGCCGACCCGGCGTTGCGGAATCCGTTTTGTCAGCTTCTCGCCCCCGGGCGTCGACCAGAAATCGTGGTTGATCTCGGTATCGATATAGCCCGGCGCCAGCGCGTTGACGCGGATGCGGTTGCCGGCCAGTTCCAGCGCCAGCGCCCTGGTGGCCTGGATGATGCCCGCCTTGGAGATGGTATAGGGCGAGAGAAATTTCATCACGCCTGTCCCGAGCACGGATGCGATATTGACGATATTGCCTTCCTGCCTGCGCGCGATCATTCGCCGCGCCATTTCGGTAGCCACGAAATATGCGCCCTTGAGGTTGGCATTGATGACGGAATCCCAGTCCTGCTCGGTCTGGTCTACCGCAAGCTTTTCAATCGCGATCCCGGCATTGTTGACGAGCACGCTGACAGGGCCGAGCGCGCCCTCCGCGGCATCGATCGCCTTGCCGATCGAGGCGATGTCGGTCACGTCCATCTGCACGGCGACGGCGCGGCCGCCCCTGGCGCGTATCTCCTCCTCCAGGCTCTTCAATTTGGCGGTCTGGCGCGCCGCCAGCGCGATCGCCGCGCCGTGCGCGGACAAAACGCGCGCGAATTGCCGGCCCAGCCCCTGCGAGGCGCCGGTGACGAGAATGATTTCCTTGCTGACGTCGAACAGACCGGCCATGACCAACTCCGCGAAATGCGCATCGTATTGATACAGACGATTTTCGTGATCGCAAACCGCCAATATCCGGCCTTATCACGCCGCCGGGGGTTGGCTAAACTGGCAGGATCGGGCTACAAAAAATCATCTGAACCGACGGGAGTGAAACAGTGGATCTTGGAATCAAAGGCCGCCGCGCCATCGTTTGCGCATCCAGCAAGGGCCTGGGACGCGCCTGCGCCATGGCGCTCGCCGCCGAGGGCGTGGATGTCACGTTGACCGCGCGCGGCGCCGAGGCGCTGGCCAAAACCGCCGCCGAAATACGCAAACTTTATCCTGGCGTGACCGTGACGGAAGTATCCGGCGACATCACCACGCCCGCCGGCCGCGAAGCCGCGCTGAAAGCCTGCCCCGACCCGGATATCCTGATCAACAACGCCGGCGGCCCGCCGCCCGGCGATTTCCGCAACTGGACCCGTGACGACTGGATCAAGGCGCTCGACGCCAACATGCTGACCCCGATCGAACTGATCAAGGCGACGGTCGACGGCATGATGGCGCGCAAGTTCGGCCGCATCGTCAACATCACTTCCGCCGCCGTGAAGGCGCCGATCGAGGTGTTGGGACTATCCAACGGCGCACGCGCCGGCCTCACCGGCTTTGTCGCGGGTGTTGCGCGCAAGACCGTGATCAACAACGTCACCATCAATGCGCTGCTGCCGGGACCCTTCAATACCGATCGGCTCCGCGGCGCGGTCGCAAAGGCGGAAGCGGAGAAACGCGGCACAACCGTCGATGCGATGCTGGCGGAACGGGCCAGACTCAATCCCGCCGGGCGCTTCGGCGAGCCCGAGGAATTTGGGCTGGCCTGCGCGTTTCTGTGCGGCGCCAAGGCGGGCTTCATCACCGGGCAGAACATCCTGCTCGACGGCGGCGCGTTCCCCGGCACGCTGTAGATGAAAGCAAACGGCGCCGCCGGTCAGTTCGGCGCCGTTTGCGATTATGGGGAAACGTCGCATGCACTGGAATGTGGGCAGCGTCAAAATCACGAAAATCGTCGAGCTGGAGACGATCGGCAGCACGCGATTCATTCTGCCTTTGGCGAGCAACGAGGAAATCCGGAAGCTGCCGTGGCTCGTTCCCGACTTCGCGACGGAGGAAGGCCGGCTGAAGATGTCGATCCACGCGCTGGTGGTCGAGACCCCCTCGCGCCGCATCGT
>JBAVEE010000038.1:0-6291 GCA_049587575.1 Bradyrhizobium sp. | reverse complement strand
CTTCTGAAGGATCTGCCGCCACACGTCGCCGAGAATCGCCGGCTCCCGGGGCGGCAGATAGGTGAGGCCGGCCGCCCGAGCGAGGTCAGCAATGGTTCCGTCGGCCTGCAAGCCGGTCAACGCCTTGTTGACCGCCAGCAGCAGATCCGGATCGCCGCCGAGTCCGACATAACCGCGATTGGCGCCGATCGGATAATAGTAACCGGAGGCGGCGAGCCTGCTGTCGGGATGGGCGGCGCGGTAAGCGTCGAACCGGCGCAGGTCGAGCAGGGTCGCGTCGAAGTCGCCGCGGTCGACCGCGCCCACGAGATCGTCCCGGCCGGGGACCAGATGCGTGATGTCGTCGATCAACCGTCCCTTGTCGAACGTCATCAGAATAGCGTCGGCGAGTGTCCCGCTTTCGATTGCCAGGCGCAGGCCGGCAAGATCTCCAACGCCGGCGATGCGGCGCTCGCGTGCCTTCGGGCCAAGAACAATCGTCAGCGCCGAATAGATGTAGGGCTGGCTCGGTGCCAGCACGCCAAGCGGCACACGGCGCCTGCGGTCGTCGCGTGTGGCGCCGTCGAAATCGGGCAGCTTCGCAGTCTTGACGCCCGGAACGACAAGAGCGTCCTGCGTCAGTGCGTAGCCGCCGACGAGCGCGCAGCGACCATCCGACAGCAGGGCATTGGCTTCGAGCGCCGGGCTCGAATCCTCGTCGAGCTTGCTTTCGATCCACTGAATTTTCAGCGGCCGGCCGAGCCGGCCGGCAACGGCTTCCGCGAGCGTGACGTCAAACCCGCTATCGGGTTTGCCGCGATGATGTACGGAAAGCGGAGGCAGATTCTCGTCGAGACAGACCCTCAGGGGCTCCTCAGCCGCGCGCGCCGTGGCCGGCGCCGCAAGAAGAAGCGCCGCAGCAGATGCCGCAAGCCAGGTTCTCATGGATCCCTCCGGCTCGATACATAGGCCCAGATATCGGCGATCTGCTCGTCGCTCAGCAGGTCACCCCAAGGCGGCATCCTGCCGTTCTTGCCCTGCTTGACCGTGGTGACAAAGCGCGTTCTGTCGTCGGGAAATGCACGCAGGTCAGGCGTGATGGTGCCGGCATTGACCATATTGGGCCCGTGGCAATGCGAGCAATTCTGCGCATAGGTTCTCTTGCCCAGGTCGACTTGGGCCCGATCGCCGCCGCCTGGTTGCTGTGCGGCGACCGGTATCGTCATGCCGGCGATGGATGCCGCCGCAATGGCGGCGCAAAGCGCCGCCATCCACAGGTATACTCTCTCCGTCACGTGCGATCCGCGTTCAGTTCTTTACCGCGAAAACCCACAGTGAGCCGCCGGCCGGCACCTTGGCGAGCCGCTCGTCGCCGGAGAAGATCGAGTAGACGCCGCCATAGCCGCTGGTGACGGCGACATACTGGACGCCATCCTGCTGCCAAGTCACCGGCTGCCCTTCGATGCCCGAGCCGGTTTGGAAGCTCCACAGCTTCTTGCCGTCATTGGCGTCGAACGCTTCGAACTCGCCGGTCAACTGGCCGGAGAACACGACCCCACCGGCCGTCGACAGCACGCCGGAGAAGCGCGGGATATCGCTCGGCACTTCCCACTTCGTCTTTCCGCTCATGGGATCGATTGCCTTGAGGTGGCCGCGCGGTCCGTCACCCCATTCCCAGACGTCGGTCAGATCCATGCCGACATACCATTCGCCGGCCTTGTAGGTCGCCGGCTCGGTCTTGTAGTGGCCGCCGAAAGCAAGCGTATTGGCGTAGGCAAGCCCGGTTTGCGGGTTGAACGACATCGGTTCCCAGTTCTTGCCGCCGAGGATGGAGGGATAGACGGTGACCTTCTTGCCTTCCCGTGCATCCTTGACGACGTCGGTCTCGATCGGACGACCGGTCTTCATGTCGATGCCGGACGCCCAGTTGACCTTCACATAGGGATTGGCCGCGATCAGTTTCCCGTTGGTCCGGTCAAGGACATAGAAGAAGCCGTTGCGATTGGCATCCATCAGCACCTTGGTCGGCTTGCCGCCGACATTGAGGTCGGCGAGTACCATCTCGGCGACCGAGTCGTAGTCGAACGGATTGTTCGGCGAGAACTGGTAGTGCCACTTGATTTTGCCGGTCTTCGGGTCGAGCGCGAGCACCGAACAGGTATAGAGATTGTCGCCGGGGCGCACGGCCGCGTTGAACGGTCCCGGATTGCCGATGCCCCAATAGACCGTGTTCAGTTCCGGATCATAGGAGCCGGTGATCCAAGTCGATCCGCCGCCCAGTTTCCAGGTGTCGCCCTTCCAGGTATCGCCGCCGGGCTCATCGGGACTGGGGATCGTATTGGTGCGCCACAGATGCTTGCCGGTCGCCGGATCCCACCCGTCGATGAAACCTCGGGTACCGAACTCGGCGCCGGAGATGCCGGTCAGGACGACGCCGTCCGCGACCAGCGGCGCCACCGTCATCGAATAACCCTCCTTGATGTCGGCCGCCTTCTGACGCCAAAGCTCCTTGCCTGTCGCGGCATCGAGCGCGATCACGTTGGCATCGAGCGTGGTGCGGAACAGTTTGCCGTCGTAGATCGCGGCACCCCGGTTGATGATACCGCAGCACACGATCCGGGGCGTTTCGGCGGGGTAAGCGACCTTGGTCTTCCATATCTGTTTGCCGGTCTTTACGTCGACCGCCATGGTGGCGGCGTGGGTCGTGACATAAAGGACGCCCTTGTAGACGATCGGCTGCGACTCCTCGCTTCGATCATCGGCCAAGCTGTAATTCCAAACCGGAACCAGATTCTTGGCGGTGTCCTTGTTGATTTGCGTAAGCGGACTGAACCGCTGCAGGTTATAGCCCATACCGTAATTGAGCACGTTCGAGGTGTCCGTCGCCCCCTTGATCAATTGATCGGCAGTCTGCGCACTCGCACCGAACGGAGCGAGCATGGCAAGGCTTGCGGCAAGCGCGATGCGTATCATACGTTCCCTCCCAATGTATGCGCGTCCATTTTTTCTGACGCTGCGTGTCGACAATCTTCCTGAAATCCGAAAGCGTCAATACGAAAACAATGCAGGCGTGCGCGCATTTCGACGCAACGACGCTGGATATGGAGCGGCACAAAAAAGAAAAACCCTTGCCGCTTTTTCCGCCAAGCGAAATGCGGCGCGCGTTCTGATGCGGCGCAGCATCGGAAAACAAATCGATTTGGCTGGATTGGAGAGCGGGCAGGCGGTTCGCGTGACGTCCCGAGCAATTCAAGGGACTTGCCGAGGGGCGGAACAATCGAGCTGCCGCGCTTCGTTCGTCACGGCGTGATCATGATCCGATCGGATTGAACCGGATCATGGGTCTGGATCGTGCTTCAGGGACCGCTTGTCGCAACCCCGACCTCTACTGGCTGCAGCGCGGATGAATTGCAGCGCCAGCTGCCGCCATCGGCCTTCTGGAACGCGAAGGTCTTTTCAATTCTTACTCGATACCCCACCAGGAAATTGTCCCGGTTTCCGGGCGATGGTTTCGGTTTGCCCGATCTCAAGTCCCAGCAGGTGCCCGTGCAACTCGATGCGATCGGACTGCAGGCGGTGAAGGGAGAAAGAACCACCATTTCGACCGCGGCGATCACGGTGGCGTTCTGCTCGGCCTCCTGGCGGTCGATCTGAAGGACGCGATTTACCGAAAGGAAATTCTCGCACGCGTTGGCCGAATGGATTTGCGCGACACATAAGTCGACCGCATCGGCGTCGGGGGAAGGCGAAAGCTGAAGCCTGCCAAAAACCCGCTTGGGGTCACCCTTGGCCGCAGCGACCTCGGCTAGTTTGCGGGTGAAATAATCGGCCAGGCAGCCTTCCGACGATGGCAGCTCCTGCAGCGGCACGTTGTTCTTGTTCGCCAGGCCGCACTTCCGATCGCGTTCCCTGCCCCAACGCTCGAATTCGGCGAACGCCTCGCGCGCCTCGTTTTCCTTCAACCTGGCTATCAGTCCCAAAACATGTTCGTTGAGCTCAGTCTTTGCGAGCGCCAAGGAGGCATCGCTGCAGATCAGCATGCCGGCGGTGGTATTGGTGGCGAGGCAATCGAAATTCGGGTCGGCCAAAATTTCGATTCTTTCCTCGGTTTCCCTCAACACACAGTCTCTGACGGATTTGACGTCCCGGCTCGTAACGCCTTGCCTTCCAAAGATGCCGCAGCTCGAATTGCGGTTTCTGGTCCACTCGGCATTTTCCTCGATCGCAAGGCGGCGGTTCGGAAGCCTGTTCAGTCTTTCCGCGATCGCACTGTTGAGCCTGGGGGCCGCGCTGTTGAGCTCGGGGTCGCCACAAAACAATTGGTCCGCGGCGTCCCTGATTTGCTCACAGTGATTTTTGACAAACAGCGGCAGGATATCCGTGATCAATCGGTCCGACCCTGCGGATTCCGCGAGCGCAGGGTGGGCCAGCCCGATCTGGATCGCAACCATAGCCAGCGCCATTGCCCGCATCCCAATCTCCACCCGCAGTAAAAAACTGAATTGTCGTCCCGGCATGGTAGCTTCTCGATCGGTGCGGCGAAATGAAATTATTGCCGGGCTGTTGGTGTTACCGGCCGATATTTGATGCCGGCCATAGCTGTGATACCATGTATTGTTGTTGAGACGCCCGAACCGGGGGTGGCGCGCCGATGCGCGGATTCGCCGAGGGCCAATGAATAGAGCTTCTGTACCCGCCGCACCGTTACGCAGATGGTCCGTTGGATTTGCCCTGCAAACCGGCGCGATCGTGATTTTTGGCTCTTGGTTCGGCGACGTCCTTGCTCAAAAGCTCGTCGATCCGAATTCCGTCGCGCCTGAGTATCGTGCCGTTGCCGAAAAGCGGCGCGCCGAGCAAATCAAGCTTTTCGAATGCTCAAGGAAGGCGGACGCGACCAAGGTATTGCGAAGGGATCGGGCTGCGTTCATCACCGAGTGTCTCGACAAGTGAGCGCGGGGCCCGGTTTGTCGCAGCCGCGCCTTGACTTGCGATCTCGGGATGGCGCCGGCACGTAGCTGCGCCGGCGGGCCCGAACGGCGGCTCCCGGGTGCTCACCCGGTTCCGGATTGTTAGTTGGACGGCGAGGTCAGACTGCTCGGGGTGGCAAAATTCAGCGCCATCGATGGCGCGGAATCCCGGCCGGGCATGCTGGCAAGCTGGGGCAGGTCTTCGTACCGCATGACGCCGCGATCATCGATGACAAACAGCGGTCGGTAGTTTCTGACATCGGCGTCCGCGACCATCGCCATTCGGCGATTGTCCAGCGTGAGCCAGTGGCCGTCCAGCCGCGCCATCGCGACGGCGTGGCCCTCGCCTCGGATGGTATCACGCATGACGACGATCCTGAGATCGTCGGGCGAGACGCCGGCCAGGCGCAGCGCGACGAATTTTGCGATCGCATAATCCTCGCAATCTCCGGCGCCGGTGGCGAAGGTGTCGAGCGGCGAGCTCCATACGTCGATCTGGCGATACTGGGCCAGGTCGCTCATCGGCCTGATTGCCAGATTGATCGCGCGATTGATCTCGCCGAGGCGGGCGCGCCCCTCTCGGGTTCGCGCATTGTCCACGATGGCAAGCAATTGCAGGGCGGCCGGCGATACGCAGCGCGCGCGGTCGCCATCACAAAGCGCCAGTTGCACTCTTTCGTCGTCAAGCTTGCGCTCGACACCCAGCCATTTTTCCCGCAACGCACCGCCAGACAGTTGCGAAGCGAACAGCCCGAAAGGCTCGGCGGATTTCCGGATCAGCTCCAGCGCGCCCGGCGAAATCAATGTGCCGGCCATGAGGTTCGCGGCGGGTCCGAACCAGACCATGCCCCAGGTGAACAGCACGACACGCCAAGTCCGCGAATGACCGAAAAATCCCATCTGACACCCCCTGTCCGGGCATCGGCGAGGCTCGTTAGCCAGCTCGCGACCGGATCATTTCATTCGGCGATGATGGGCTGTGGGGCTTTTATTCCGCTTAAAGTCGATTGCTGCCGGCGCGAAAGTGCGAAACAGCCTGAAATCCGTCTTGCCGCTTTGCTGAAAATTTTACCGATTCCACTTCGGAGGCGGGAAGCCCCGCCACGGACGTGGCATCGTTGCATCGAACGCTGCTTTTCTGCTGGATATGGCTAATTAGCCGAAAGTTGCTCGCAATGTTATCCAGATCACAGTTTTAGCTGCGAAATTGGCGCAGTGTTCCCCGTAGAAATACGAGGCTAAGATAACGAAAGTATCCGATATTTATTTTATACATACAATTACGCGATATTGGCCAATTTCTAGCCCGATATGCATCAGGATTACATTCGAAATGGAATTGAAT
>JBAVEE010000037.1:0-2545 GCA_049587575.1 Bradyrhizobium sp. | reverse complement strand
GGCTTTATTATCGCACTTCGTATGATCTGAAGACAGCCTGCGAGGTGCTTTGCCGGTTCGCCGCTTCAGGCTACGCTTGATCTCATGCTTGATCGATCCGGCAATCTGATCCCGCTGCCAAGGGCGGCCGTTGCGACGGCCGGCTTGGCGCTGACGATGCTGATGGTCGCCGCAAGCGCCGGCTGGCCGCAGGCTGCGCCGCCGCCGTCGTCACTTCCGCCATTGTCGCTCGGCGTCCAATCGCCGGCCCAGCAAGCGGTGCCGGATCGGCCGCCGCCGCAGCAAGGCATGCCCGCATCGCCACAAGGCCCAAAGGCGCAGGAGGATAATCCGGGCCTTTTCAACGAAATGGGAAAGATGTTCGAGAAGTCCCTGTCGATCCTGCCGACGCTGAAGAGCCCGGGCGAGGCCATCGACGATCTCAATGCACGCGCCAAGGATGCCGCAAAGGATGCCGGGGAGAGCCTGTCCCGCCTCGCCAAGCCTTCTTCCATGGTGACGGGACGCATGAAATGTCCGGTTTCCGCCAACGGTGCTTCGGACTGCAAGGTGGCGGCCGACAAACTCTGCCAAACCAAGGGTTTCAAGGAGGGCAAGAGCCTCAATTCGGATTCCGCGGAAGCCTGTTCTGCGAAAGTTCTGATTCCCGGGCGGACCCGAAAGCCGGACGATTGCCGAACCGACTATTACGTCACCCGCGCGCTGTGTCAGTAGCGCCTGGGCCGCGCCGGCCCCGCGCGATTGCTTTCCCGGTATGCTGTCTGGCATTCTTTGCTCGATGCTTGATGCCTCTCCCAATAGCGCATAAGGAATTTTGACGCATGTCCATGCCTGCCTTGTTCAAGGGTCGTCTGTCGATTCCGGTGATCGGTGCACCGCTGTTCATCATTTCGGCGCCTGATCTGGTGATCGCCCAGTGCAAGGCGGGAATCGTTGGATCGTTTCCGGCGCTGAACGCGCGTCCGCCCGATCTGCTCGATGAGTGGCTGGCGCGGATCAAGCAAGAGCTCGCCGCGCACGACAAGGCCCATCCCGATTCACCTTCGGCGCCGTTCGCCGTCAATCAGATCGTGCACCGGTCGAACAACCGGCTCGAACAGGATCTGGCGCTCTGCGAAAAGCACAAGGTGCCCATGATCATCACCTCGCTCGGTGCGCGCGAGGAGCTCAATCAGGCCGCGCATCGCTGGGGCGGCATCGTTTTTCACGATGTCATCAACCAGAAATTCGCGCACAAGGCGATCGAGAAGGGCGCGGACGGCCTGATCCTGGTCTCCGCCGGTGCCGGTGGCCATGCCGGGGTGATATCGCCGTTTGCGTTCGTGGCGGAGACAAGGCAATGGTTCGACGGGCCGATCGCGCTGTCGGGCGCCATCGGCAATGGCCGCGCCATCCGCGCGGCGCGGCTGCTCGGCGCCGACTTCGCCTATATCGGCTCGGCCTTCATCGCCACGTCAGAGGCGAATGCGGTTGCGGCTTACAAACAGATGATCACCGCCGCGACCGCGGAGGATATCGTCTATTCGAATCTTTTCACCGGCGTGCACGGCAATTACCTGAAGCCGTCGATCGTGGCGGCCGGCATGGATCCGGACAATCTTCCGCAGTCCGACGCCTCGAAAATGAGTTTCGGGACCGATGCATCGGGTGAGCGCGCCAAGCCGAAAGCCTGGAAGGAAATCTGGGGCAGCGGCCAAGGCGTCGGCAGCGTCGGCAAGGTCGTGCCGGCAGCCGAATTGATCGCGCGGTTCAAGAAGGAATACGACGAGGCCGTCGATCCGCCGCTGTGAGGTCTGATCCGCGCTGCACTGTCCCGGACACGGTGCAGTTTCAGGACATTGCAGCAAGTCTGTTAACCCTCCATTGGTCCCGACGCGAGAGGCCGGACTCGCCGTTGCTTGTGCGCGGGCTGGTTCCACGCGATAGTGCGCTCGAACCAGCGATCACGGAGACAGACGCGGTGCGGCAGCATGTTGACGGTGGTGGCGCCAGGCGGCGATTTCTGCAGCGGGCCGCATGGCTGTGCGGCGCGATGTTCGGGTCGAACATCGCCGCGACCGCGGGTGCCGGCGCGGCAGATTCGGCAAGGGGAACTGGCAGCAAGATGATCAACGACATGACGCCGGACGATGTTCTGAAACTCCTGAACCTCGAGCCGAATGCCACCTGCGGCTTCGTCCGCGAGACCTATCGCGCCAGCCAGCAGATCGCGCCCGGCGGATTGCCGGCGCCGTTCGCCGACGGCCGCCCGCTCGGCTCGGCGCTGTACTTCATGGTGACGCCGCAGGCGCCGGTGCGGCTGCACCGGATCCGCAATGACCAGCTCTACCATTATTACCTCGGCGACCCGATCGAGGTGCTGCTGCTGCGCGGCGAGGGCGAGCACATCATCGTCGGGCCGGATCTGCGCGCGGGCCACCGCGTGCAGTTGCTGATTCCCGGCAATACCTTCCACACCGCGCGCATCATCGGCAGCAGGCGCTGGTTTCTCGGCGCCAGCACCGAATGGCCCGGCGTGATCCCGGCCGATGTCGAACTCGGCAAG
>JBAVEE010000036.1:0-8656 GCA_049587575.1 Bradyrhizobium sp. | reverse complement strand
GTATGAAGGTGACGAGATAGCGGATGATCTGATCCGCGGCGAAAAAAAAGATCGAAGCCAGGGCCACCATCACGAACACCATGATGGTGGTGATCGTCGTCTCGCGGCGGGTCGGCCAGGTGACCTTGGCGGTCTCCGAGCGCACTTCCTGCAGGAATTTGAACGGGCTGAAAGCCATCGTTGTTGTGATCCGCGTTGTCAGAAGATTTTCAAGTCTAGCAAAATCCGAACAGCCCTCCAGCGCCCAGCCCTCGTCTCGAAGGATGAGCCGCCAAGCGGGCTCGATTGTTCGGGGGAATTCAAAGCCGCGCCGGATATCCGTCAAAGCGGGCCGGCAGCAGGTGGCGGCTGTTTACTGCGCTACCCGACAAAGGTCAAGGTGCGCGGGAACCGAAGCCAGCCTCCCGGTTTCGAAGGGGCCACCGCCGGATCCATCAAAATCAAGGGATTAGCTGGCAGGAGTGGCAGGGCTCGAACCTGCGACCCCCGGTTTTGGAGACCGGTGCTCTACCAATTGAGCTACACTCCTGTAGGAAACCTGCGTCGCCGCCGTTCCGCGCCGTTTCAAGCATAGGCGGCGGCCGGAATGCAAGGGCGAAGCGGTTAGTGCCTGTTCAATCCGGGTGTTCTGCGCCAGACTTCAGGATATCCCAACGACGCCATCTGGCCAACAACAAGAGCGAAATGGCCAACATTCAGAGCAAAGGGAGAGAGACCATGCCCCCGCAAACCGCCGCCAGGCCCGCCCCTGCCCCACAGACCCCGCGGCTGCCCGAGGCGAAGCCGGAATCGCTCGGGCTCTCGCATTTGCGGCTGCAGCGCATGTCGGACGCCTTCAGGCGCGAGATCGACAAGGGAACCATCCCCGGCGCGACCATCATGGTGGCGCGCCGCGGCCAGATCGGCTGGTTCGATGCGCTCGGCCGGCAGGGTCCGGCGGCCTCCACGCCGATGGCGCCCAATTCGATCTTCCGCATCTTCTCGATGACAAAGCCGATCGTCTCCATCGGCATCATGATGCTGCTCGAAGAAGGCCATTTCCTGCTCAATGACCCGATCGCCAAATACATTCCGGAATTCGCCAACCAGAGGGTCGGCGTCGAGAACAACGGCCAGCTCGATCTCGTGCCTTTGCAGCGGCCGATCACCATCCAGGATCTGCTGCGGCACACCTCCGGCATCGCTTACGAGCACACCGGCAACGGCCTGGTGCAGCAATTATACCAGCAGTCGCGGCTGCGCAGCCGCAAGATCAGCAATGCCGAACACGCCGCGCTGGTCGCAAGCCTGCCGCTGATGTGCCAGCCCGGCGTTGAGTGGAACTACAGCCGTTCCACCGACATCCTCGGGCGCCTCGTCGAAGTGGTCACCGGCAAGACGCTGAGCGCGTTCCTGACCGAACGCATTCTGGCGCCCCTGCAAATGGCCGAGACCGCGTTTCACACCGGCGCGGAGAACGAAGGTCGTCTCGCCGAACCGTTTGCGACCGATCCCTGGACCGGCGAAAAGGTCCAGCTCTTCAACATGCTTGAAAAGCCCGTGATGGAATCCGGCGGCGGCGGCCTGGTTTCGACCACCATGGACTATGCGCGCTTCTGCCAGATGCTGCTCAACGGCGGGACCCTCGACGGCAACAGGATCATCGGCCGCAAGACGCTCGAACTGATGACTTCCGATCATCTCGGCCCCAAGGTCAAAATCCAAGGTACGCTGGTGACGCCCGGCCACAGCTTCGGCCTCGGCTTTGCCGTGCGCATGCAAGAAGGTATCGCGTCCTTTGCGGGCTCGCGCGGCCAGTTCTTCTGGAGCGGCATGGGCGGGACGTTCTTCTGGATCGATCCGAAGGAAGAGCTGTTCGCCGTGTTCATGTCGCAGGGCCCCGGCCAGCGCGAATACACCCGCACGCTGGTGCGAAACCTTGTCTATGCGGCGCTGGAGTGACGGCGGCTTTGCGTACCCCGGATGCTGCGCAACGCGCAGCGCTTGCGGCGTCGTGCGCTGCCGATCCGGGGGCCCACACCGCGGACCGACCACCGCGGGTCCCGGCTCAGCGGAGCAGCGTGAAGAACGCTGCACCGCGTCCGGGACCCAATCTCAACTGATCGTGGCACCGCCGTCGATCACGATGGTCTGCCCGGTCATGAAGGTGCCGGCGCTCGAGGCGAGAAACACGGCGGCGCCGGCGATTTCGTCGGGCTCGCCGATCCGCAACAGCGGCGAACGCGCCGTGGCGGCCTTCAGCGTTTCCGGATTTTCCCACAATGCCCGCGCAAAATCGGTCTTGATCAGGCCCGGCGCGATGCAGTTGACGCGGATGTTGTGCTGGCCGTATTCGCAGGCCAGGTTGCGCGCGAGCTGCATGTCGGCGGCCTTGGAAATCGCATAGGCGCCGAGAACCGTCGAGCCCTTGAGCCCGCCGATCGACGAGATGATGGTGATCGATCCATCCCTGCGCTGGATCATCTGCGGCGCCACCAGCGAGATCAGCCAGTGATTGGCGACGATGTTGTTGTCCAGAATCTTGCGGAACTGATCGTCGGAAATTCCGGCCTGCGGTCCGTAATAGGGATTCGACGCGGCGTTGCAGACCAGCGTGTCGATCTTGCCGAACACGCGGTTGGTTTCCTCGACCAGATGCTTCAGATCATCCTTGGTCGAGATGTTGGCGGCCAGTGCGAGCGCGACCTGCCTGCCGGCCTTGTCGTTGATCGCCTTGGCCACCTCGTCGCATACCGCCTGCTTGCGCGAGGAGATCACCACTTTGGCGCCGTGCTCGGCCATCCGCTCGGCAATAGCGCGGCCGATGCCGCGCGAGGAACCGGTGATGACGGCGACTTTTCCCGACATATCGAACAAGGTCATGTCTCACTCCCGTTTGGTTGATCCGGCGGCGGATGCGCCGGTTTTGTTTTGGCCGGCTCAGGCCACGTCAGGCCAGCTTGCCGGCGGTTGCGATCTCCGGTCCCGCCGGCTGATGCATGGCGTTATGCGCGGCGTCCGCGATCCACGGCTGCTGGTTGACCATCGGAACCCGCCAGCCGCTATGATCGGCGCCGGCAAGATGATCGAGCCGCGTCACCGAACAATTGTCGATGGTGAAGGCGAGCCCCTTCTCCGGCTGATTGCCGAGCGCGAGCCCGATCGCCGCCTTGATGGTTCCGCCGTGCGCGACCGCGATCACGTCCTTGCCGGCGTGCTCGGCGTTGATCCGATCGATCGCGCCGCAAACGCGGTTGTACAGATCGAGGAAACTCTCGCCGCCCGGCGCAGGATCATCGATCGGCGCGAACCAGTAGCTGCCGACCGCGGCCGGTCTTGAGGCAAAGAACGCGGCACGGTTCAACCCCTGCCATTCGCCGAGATGCTGTTCGGCGAGTGCTGCTTCCTGCCGCAGGCTTGCGGGTTTTGGAAATCCCGCCGACCAGATCGCGTCCGCGGTCTGGTGAGTCCGCTTCAGGTTGCTCGCAACCCAGACCGCGTCGCGCGGCAGGATTTTCCCGACCGCCTCGAACACGACGCGGTCGCTGGTATCGCAGCCGATGTCTTTCTGCCCATAGATGCAGCCGCCATCCTCGCGCACCGGGGCGTGACGCACCCACCACCACCTTGTCGCGACCACTCCGGAGGGGACGGCATGCTGCGCGACGAATGGCTTGGCTGGATTGGACATCGCGGGGACCCTTCAATAGTGTCGTGTGTCGTACGTCACGGCACACATCGCATCAAGTGACTTCGCATCAATTGACTTGGCATCGACGACTTTGCGCGTTTGAAATCTTGTTTGAAAATCCGCAAGGTCGCAAGCCAATCTATCTTGATGCGTTTATTCACGTGATGAAGAACGCCATGGACAAAAATTAAGCAGGGAGAGACTCATGGGCCGCCTCGAAGGCAAATCCGTCATCATCACCGGCGCCGGCAGCGGCATCGGGCGCGCGGCTTCGCTGCTATTCACCAAGGAAGGAGCAAAACTGATCGCGGTGGACCGCACCGAAGGCGTCAAGGAAACCGTCGAGCAGGTCCGCAAGGCCGGCGGCATCGCCGAAGCCGTGATCGCCGATGCCGGTTCCGAAAAGGACGTCATCGCCTTCATCGACAAGGCCGTTTCCGCTTACGGGCGGCTGGATGCGATCTGGGCCAATGCCGGGATCAGCGGCGGGCTGGTGCCGCTCGCCGAGCAGACCGTGGAACACTGGCAGGAGATCCTGCGCATCAACCTGATCGGCCCGTTCCTCGCCATCAAATATTCGATGCCGCACATGGTCAAACAGAAATACGGCTCGATCGTCTGCACCGCCTCGGTGGCGGGTCTGAAATCCGGCGCCAGCGGCCATCCCTACGCGGCCAGCAAGGCGGGCGTCATCAGCCTGGTGCAGACCACGGCCTACTCGCTGTCAGGCACCGGCGTGCGGATCAATGCGGTATGTCCCGGCCTGATCGAGACCGGCATGACCAAGCCGATCTTCGACAACGCGAAAGAACGCGGTACCGACGGCAAGATCGGCCAGCTCAATCCGCTCAAGCGCGCCGGCCAGCCGCATGAACTCGCGGCGATGGGGCTGTTCCTCGCCAGCGACGACGCGTCCTACGTCAACGGCCAGGCGATCCCGGTCGACGGCGGCCTCACCGCCTCGATGCCGTATGCGGGGAAACCGATTTAGGGTCTCGCCTTTGCGAAGAGTGAAGCGACGAAGCAATCGAGACTGTCACTGCGGCGATGAATTGCTGCGCGGAGTTTGTCATCGGGCGCGCATTCGCGCGACCCGTTGGCTCGCAATGAGGCAAATTGCGACGATTGCGCTCTTGAAATTTACACAGCCGAGCGGACATAAACCCGCATTCTCGCGACGCCGAGCGCCCGAGCGAGCTGCGGCCCGCTCATTTCAGTGACCGCGGGCTGCCCTGGCTTGACGCCTCGGCAATTTTTTCAATCTCTTGAGACAGCTTGAGCAGCTCTTTCGACAGCGTTTCGCGGTTCAGTTTGGCCGATTGCTTCAGTCGATTTCTGGCTTCCTTGTCTTCAATCGCGTCAATGGCATTTTCGATTGCATCGCACTGCTGCCAAAGCTTTCCTATCGCAGGCTCCAATTGTGCGGTCGACGCCAAAAACATCTCCAGGGCGGAAGTTATGCTGGTCTCGGGCTCCACAAGACCGGGTTTGGGATTTCTTGAAGCAAATAGCCGGACGACATTGGTCATACCGCACCTGCGTGTGTCCACGGGCCTGAGTCTGTTCGCTTAAGCGACTCGCACCGAATTGAGGAACTTGCCCACCTCCAGCTTCAGCCGGTTGCTGTCGCGGGACAGCGACTGCGCCGCCGAGAGCACCTGCGAAGAAGCGGAGCCTGTCTCGCCGGCGCCGCGCTGAACATCGGTGATGTTGGATGAGACCTGCTGCGTGCCCTGGGCAGCCTGCTGGACGTTACGCGCGATTTCCTGTGTCGCCGCGCCCTGCTCTTCCACTGCCGCCGCAATGGTCGAGGAGATTTCGGACAATTTTTCGATGGTGCTGCTGATTTCCCGGATGTCGTTGACCGATTCCTGTGTCGCCGCCTGAATTCCGCTGATCTGCTGGCCGATCTCACCCGTCGCCTTCGCGGTCTGCTCGGCCAGGGCTTTCACTTCCGAAGCCACGACCGCGAAACCCCGACCGGCCTCGCCAGCCCGGGCCGCTTCAATGGTGGCGTTGAGCGCCAGCAGATTGGTCTGCCCGGCAATGGTATTGATCAGTTCAACCACATCGCCGATCCGGGCCGCCGCCTTCGACAGCTCTCCCACGCGATCGTTGGTCTTGCGCGCCTGATCGACCGCCTCATTGGCGATCCGGGCGGATTCCTGCACCTGGCGGCTGATCTCATTGACCGAGGAAGCCATTTCTTCTGTCGCCGAGGCCACCGATTGCACATTGGTGGAGGCTTCCTCGGAAGCCGCCGCAACCGTCGTGGTGACTTCCTGCGCGCGCTCGGCGGTCCTGGTAAGCGTCACGGCGGATGCCTCCAGCTCGGTCGAGGCCGAGGAGACGGTTTCGATTATTTCACCGACCGCGCCTTCGAAGTCGTCGGCGAGTTTATACATGTCCGCCTTGCGCTGTTCGGCGTTGCGCTTCTCGGTGACCAGCTGTTCCGCCCGCATCTGCTCGACTTCGAGCCCGTTCTTTTTGAAGACTTCGACCGTGCGCGCCATGTCGCCGACCTCGTCGCGACGGTCGACACCGGGAACGTTGGCCTTGAGGTCGTTGCCTGCAAAGGCTTCCATGACGGTCTTGAGCAGCATGATCGGCCTGACGATACCGAACTGGCCGATCATGTAACCGGCAATGACCCCGAAAACGATGCCGATGGCGGCGACAATCGTCAGCAGCCGCGACGTGGCCTCGTATTCGTCACTGCCTTCTTTGACGAAATGCTCAACGCGCTCGACCAGTCGATCGGCGACCGCCCGGACGGTACCCTGCAACTTTTCCGCGGCGGCGCGGCTCTTTAAAACGGAATCGCGTAGCTGAATCGTCATGTCACCCAGTTGCACATTTTTTGCGCTATCGGCGAGAGCGAGCGTGTTTTGCAGATCGCGCTGATACTCGGCCATCGCGGTTTTGACGGCGGGCAGCATGCTCATCGCCTGCGCGTCGCTCGTCTTGCCCAAATCAGCCAATCGATCATTGAAGAGCTTGTTTTGCTCATCGATCACGCCGTGCACCGCTGCCCGGTTCTCCGGGCTTGGGTCCAGCGCGACCCGAAATTCCGCGCGATTGAGAGCAATCACGCTCTGATTGGCTCGCGCCGCCTCAAGGGCGCGCTGAGCTGCGGCGCTCATGTTGTCGGCGCCGGCGTTGAGCGAAGCCATCGCATGGATGCCGAGCCAGCTCGTGCCGACGGTGACGGCTCCAAGCAGCATGATGACGGCGAGAATCTTGGTGATGATCTTGAAGCGCGCCAACAACGACATCATGAAATCTTTCATTTCTTCACCGGGACCGCGCGGAATCGCGAACCGTATGGTTAGCGGCTCAAGTCTTTAGCCTGTCCTATTCGTGAGAGTGCGGTTTTTTGGTCCGATTGATCCGGCCGCACATCTCCTCGGACGAGGCGCACAGGATTGCCTTCGGCTTTTCACCGCCTGACGACCGATACTTTGCAACGCGCTTGAGGGATGGGTAGGGTGAACGGGGGGGCGGACGCCCCGCCGGTCAAGGACCGAGCGGCAGCAGCGCTCCGGGCAAGCTGCGGAAGAGGTCGGCTTCGGGACATGCCGCGGCGAACGCGAGGCGGATGCGGCTCGTGGTCTCGACGACCCGGGCGGCGATTTTCAAGAGACGAAGACGCAGCGTCGCGAACTCGGCAGTTGCCAATTCCCGGGCTTTGGGAATGGCGTCGCGCACGGTCAGCATCAACCAATAAGCGGCAGTGTGGAGAACGAGGCGGACTTGATTGGCGAGCGCCGAACGGCAGCTGGTGCGATCGGAGGCGAGCTGTGTCTTATGCAGCTTGATCAGATTTTCGGCCTGACCGCGCGCGCAATACAAGCTGTCATAGATCCACTCGGCCGAGCCGACATCGAGGCTGGTGACGACGAAGCGGATGTCGAGGCCGAGCGTCGTCGCCTCAATACGGGCGACGGCGCGCCGTTCGCGATCCCAGGATTTTGCCTTGTGGCGCGTCTCGGTATAGCCGCGCAGAACAGCCAGGTTCCCGATGGCGCGTCGCGTGCGGATGTCGTCGGCGACCTCGTCGACTTTTCTGGCGAGAGGCTTGGTACCGGACAGGCCGAAGATGTAGTCGATGCCGTTGTTCTCGCACCACGTCATCGCCTCCGGCCGAGCATAGTGCCCGTCGCCACGGAACGTAATTCGCGTGTTGTGCCACCGCGTGCGGATGTGCCGTACCAGGCGTCGAAGATGGGCGCGCACCTCGACGCCGCCCGGCGTCTTGCCGGGCCGCAGCACGACCGCCACGGGCCGGCTCTTCTCCGTGTCATAGACGTGGATCGGCAGGAAGCAGCGTTCGTCATAATGAGCGTTGAACAGCGAGAGCTGCTGATGGCCATGGACGACATCGCAAGTGTCGTCGATGTCCAGGGTGACGGATGCGGGCTCGCACGGATAGCTATCCATCCAAGCGTCGACCAAGGTGTAGGTCAGGCGGATCACGTCGCGCAGTCGCGGCGCATTCTCCAGCCGCGACA
Organism: Bradyrhizobium sp.; assembly: GCA_049587575.1. Lineage (GTDB taxonomy): Bacteria > Pseudomonadota > Alphaproteobacteria > Rhizobiales > Xanthobacteraceae > Bradyrhizobium. The sequence goes on along the minus strand of JBAVEE010000036.1, from coordinate 475 downwards.
GCGTCGGTTGGGAACACAAATCCCGGCCCGTGTCCGGCAGCCGACCGCAGGCCAGCTTGAACGCCGGATCGGACCGCAGATGATCGAGATCGTCGGCGTCCTCGTAGCCGCAGCAGATCGCGAACATGCGGGCGCGGAACATATCGACAAGGCTGTGCACGACCCGTGTCGGATCGCGCCGATCCGGGAACACCCGGGCCAACTTGTCGGCCAAACCGAGACGCCGCTCGGCCATCGCCAGAAGCATCACGCCCCCGTTCGAGGTCAGGCGACCGCCATCGAAGGCAGCTGTGACTTTCTTGGCCTGAACGGCTGGAAATGAGAATGGCAGAATCCTATCATCGGTCATGGCGGGCGTGGCGTTCGCGGTTGAAGGTGATGGGGTTGGCTTCGCAACCGAATCCTACGCCGCATCAGCGCTTTACACCACGCTCGCCAGCCTCTCAGCCGCCCTCTGGCGAATAAGACGGGCTAG
>JBAVEE010000035.1:0-4903 GCA_049587575.1 Bradyrhizobium sp. | reverse complement strand
CTCTATCAGGTGCTGCTCGGACAGGAAAAAGGCCCGCGCTTCGGTTCGTTCGTCGCGGTCTACGGCCTGTTGAACTCGGTGGCGATGATCGACGGCGCGCTGGCAAGGTCGGCGTAGCTCGCGCCGTCGTGCCCTGAATTCACAAGCGAAGGGCAACATTCTCCATGGCAGGCGTTCCGGCCCGTAATACCAACGGCCCCAGACAATGACCGTCATCCTGAGGCGCCCGCGCGCTTGCGCGGGCCTCGAAGGATGGTCGCAAGTCCGTGCATGTTGCTTGCCATCCTTCGAGGCTCGCTTCGCTCGCACCTCAGGATGACGCAGCAAGTCAACGATCGCGGCCGTTGGTATTACTCCTGCTGCTCGCTGAAGGTCGCGCGGAACGGGTGCGCGGGATAGACCCCGACGATCCGGAATTCGCGTGAGAAGAATTTCAGTTCCTCCAGCGCGAAGGCCAGGTTCTTGTCGTCGGGGTGGCCGTCGACATCGGCGTAGAATTGCGTGGCGAAGAAATTGCCGTCGATCATGTAGCTTTCGAGCTTGGTCATGTTGACGCCATTGGTCGCAAACCCGCCCATCGCCTTGTAGAGCGCGGCGGGCAGGTTGCGGACCCGGAAAACAAAAGTCGTGACCAGCGGCCCCGAACCCTGTTTGGCCCAGTTCGCCTCGCGCGCCAGCACCACAAAGCGCGTGGTGTTGTGGGTCTCGTCCTCGACATCCTCGGCCAGGATGTCGAGGCCGTAGATATCGGCCGCCAGCCTCGAGGCGATCGAGGCGCAGCTTTTGTCGCCGCGCTCGGCCACGATGCGCGCGCTGCCCGCGGTATCGCCCGACACGATCGGCCTGATGCCGAGTTTGCGGATGATGCGGCGGCACTGCCCGAGCGCATGGACGTGGCTCTCGACCGTCTTGATATCGGCCAATTTGGCGCCACGCGGCGCCATCAGCTGGTGATGGATCGGCAGGAACCATTCGCCGACGATGAACAGGCCGGATTGCGGCAGCAGATGATGGATGTCGGCGACGCGCCCGGCGACCGAATTTTCGATCGGGATCATCCCCAGATCCGCTTCGCCCGAAGCGATCGCGGCCAGCGCGTCCTCGAAGGTCGGGCAGGGCAAGGCTTCCGCGTCGGGATAGGCCTCGGCGATGGCGATGTGGGAGTTTGCCCCCGGCTCGCCCTGGAATGCGATTTTCAGCTTTTTTGTCATGTCGTTTTCCTGGCGCCTTGTATCAGTCGCTCACGTTTTCGCCAGCATGTGACGGGCGGTTTCGAGGTCGGCCGGGGTGTCGACGCCGCGCGGCACGGTGTCGACAATCATGATTTCGATCCGCATGCCGGCCTCCAGCGCCCGCAACTGCTCGAGTTTCTCCTGCTGTTCGAGCGGCGAAGGCGGCAGCCGTACAAAGCGCTCCAGCGCCGCGCGGCGATAGGCGTAAAGGCCGATGTGATGGTAGCGCGGCCCCTCGCCCCAGGGGGCGGTGGCGCGGGTGAAGTAGAGCGCCCGCAGCCGCCGCGGGCCCAACGGTGAGCCGACCGCCTTCACCACATTCGGGTTCAGGGCCTCTTCCTCGGTATGGATTTCGGCGGCCAGCGTTGCGATATCGACCGCGGGGTCGGCCAGCGGCGCCAGAACGCTGCGGATATTGTCCGGCAGGATGGTCGGAAAGTCGCCCTGCAGGTTGACGACGATGTCGGCGGCGCCTTCGGGATCGAGCTTGCCAAGCGCCTCGTGGATCCGGTCCGATCCGGAAGGATGATCGGCGCGGGTCATGACGGCCTGGCCACCGTGCGCGGTCACCGCTGCCGCGATCTCCGGCGAATCGGTCGCGACCGCCACACGGCCGATGCCGGCGGCCTCCGCGCGGCGCAGCACGTGGACGATCATCGGCAGGCCGGCGATATCCAACAGCGGCTTGCCGGGCAGGCGCGTGGCGGCCATGCGGGCGGGGATCAGTACCAAAATGCGGGGGTCGGTCATCAGAATGGGGTCTGGACCCGGTCAGTAACTAGCCGGAAATGATGGGGATTGGTCGATAGCTGGCGCATTTATACGGGTTGCCAGAGCACGGGCAAACCGATATCTGAACATGGCTCGGGGTGCGGTGCGAAAGCCTGATTCCTGACGCTCATCCGCGGCCGCGTCTCTCCGGCCTAAAGTCGACATTTCCGGCCTGGAGCCTGATCCAAAATGGACTCCTTCGAACTCAATAAGATTCTTGGTGCCATTCTGGGCACCTGCCTGGTTTTGCTGGCGACGAGCTTCACCGCCGGCGCGCTGTTCTCTCCGAAGATGCCGGAAAAGCCGGGCTTCGCAATCGCCGTGAAGAAAGCGACGGAAGGTGGCGGCAAGGCCGCTGCGCCGGCACCGTCGTAGCCGATCGAAAAACTGCTGCAGACGGCGTCGGTGGAGAAGGGGGCCGCTGCGGCGAAGAAGTGCGGCGCCTGCCACGACTTCACCAAGGGCGGCCCCAACAAGGTCGGTCCAAATCTCTACGGGATCGTCGGTGACCACCGCGGCGAGGGCCGGGGTGGATTCAATTTCTCGGCTGCCATGAAGGCCAAGGGCGGCACCTGGACCGATGAGGATCTCAACAAGTTCATCGCCAACCCCAAGGGTTTCATTCCCGGCACGGCAATGGGTTTTGCCGGCATCCAGAAGGATAGCGAGCGCGCCGACGTGATCGCCTATTTGCATACCTTGGCGGATAAGCCGGTTCCGTTGCCGACGGCGGCGAAATAACGGCCCTGGGTTCAAATGCTTTTTGCTGCAAACGGCCGGGCTCTTGCCTGGCCGTTTTGGTATTCCGGACGGGACCGGTTCCAACCTGCGGGTCGGGCTTGAGCATACGCTTTGCGGGTCGCACTTTCGTTACCGGGGCGTTTGGCCGCACAGATACCCGGCGGCGGATGCGATCATGAGCAAAAAGCAACTTAATCGGTCGAAACCTTGCCTTATACTGCGTCCTCAATAGCGCAACGAAGCCACAGGGATTCTTCATTTGGCAATTAACCGACGACATCTTTTGCAGGGCGGCGCGCTTGCCACGATCGCCCCGGCCCTTGGCGCCGCGACCGGCCTCCCGGTCATCAACCCGGCGCACGCCCAGACTTCCACGGCCGAGCCTGCCTGGCGGCACGCGCTGTCGCTGTTCGGCGACATCAAGTATCCCGCCGGCTTCAAGCGCTTCGACTATGTCAATCCCGACGCGCCCAAGGGCGGCGTCGCCCGCATGATATCGCTGGGCACCTTCGATAATTTCAACATCGCGGTCGCGGGCGTCAAAGGCTCGCTCGCGCCAGCCGCCGCCCTGATCTATGAAACGCTGATGGCGCGGTCGCAGGATGAGGTCGCCACGGAATATGGTTTGCTGGCCGAGGCGGCGTCCCATCCCGACGACTTTGCCTGGGTGATCTATCGTCTCCGCAAGGAAGCCCGCTGGCACGACGGCAAGCCGGTCACGCCGGAGGATGTGATTTTTTCGATCGAGGTGCTGAAGAAATACAGCCCGATGTACGCCTCGTATTATCGCCACGTCGAGAAGGCCGAAAAGTCCGGCGAACGCGATATCAAATTCACCTTCGACGCCCCCGGCAATCGCGAAATGCCCACCATCATCGGTGAGCTGCCGGTGTTGCCGAAACATTACTGGGAGGGTAGCGACAGCGAAGGCCGCAAGCGCGACATCTCGGCGACGACGCTCGAGCCCCCGCTGGGCTCCGGTCCTTATCGCATCAAGGAGTTTGTCGCGGGCCGGTCGATCAGGCTGGAGCGGGTGAAGGATCATTGGGGCGTGAACGCCCCAACGCAGGTGGGCCAGAACAATTTCGACGAATTGCGCTACGAGTTTTTCCGCGACAATCTGGTCGCGCTCGAAGCGTTCAAGGCGGATCAGGCGGACTGGATCGCCGAGAATTCCGCCAAGCAGTGGGCGACGGCCTATGATTTTCCGGCGGTTACCGAGAAGCGCGTGATCCGGGAGGAATTTCCGGTCAACGATTCCGGCCGGATGCAGGGCTTTGTTCTCAATCTGCGCCGCGAACAGTTCAAGGACGTGCGCCTGCGCCGCGCGTTCAATTACGCCTACGACTTCGAGGAGATGAACAAGCAGCTGTTCTTCGGTCAATACAAGCGCATCAACAGTTATTTCGAGGGTACTGAACTTGCGTCGTCCGGCCTGCCGGCGGGGCAGGAACTGGCGATCCTGGAGACGGTGCGCGACAAGGTGCCGGCCGAAGTCTTCACCACCCCCTATCGCAATCCGGTCGGCGGCAGCCCCGAAGCGGTGCGCGCCAATTTGCGCGAAAGCGCGAGATTGCTGAAGGAAGCGGGCTATGAGGTGCGCGACCGCAAACTGGTGGACGCCGCGGGCAAGCCGGTCACCGTCGAAATCCTGGTTCAGGACCCTTCCTCGGAGCGGATCGTGCTGTTCTACAAGCCGTCGCTGGAACGCATCGGCGTGACGGCCTCGGTCCGCATCGTCGATGACGCGCAGTATCAGAACCGGCTGCGCTCCTTCGATTTCGATATCATCATCGATACCTGGGGGGAGTCGCTCTCGCCGGGCAACGAGCAGCGGGAATATTGGGGATCGCAGGCTGCGGATCAACCCGGCTCCAGAAACGCCATCGGCATCAAGAATCCCGCCATTGACGCGCTGATCGACAAGGTGGTCTTCGCCAGGGACCGCGCGGAACTGGTGGCCGCGACCCGGGCGCTCGATCGCGTGCTGCTCTGGAATTTCTACGTCGTGCCGCAATTCACCTACGGCTTTTCGCGCTATGCGCGCTGGGACCGGTTCAGCCACGCCGAGCCGCTGCCGAAATACGCGCGTTCGGGCCTGCCGTCATTGTGGTGGTTCGATGCCGACAAGGCCGCCAGGATCGGCAAAAGGTCTTGAG
>JBAVEE010000034.1:0-3351 GCA_049587575.1 Bradyrhizobium sp. | reverse complement strand
CAGTAATGGCAGGCCGGTTCTTGCGAGAGTTAACGATCCGCCAGTTGCGCGCGCTGGCCGCGGTCCAGAAAAGCAAATCGGTCACCGCTGCCGCCAAACAGCTCCATCTCACGCAGCCTGCGGTCACGCTGCAGCTTCGCAATCTGCAGGCGCTCGCAGGGTTGCCGTTGGTCCAGCGTACCAGCGACGGCATGTTGCTGACGGATGCCGGGCGCGAAGTGCTGACGCTCACCAACCGTATCGAGGCCGCAATCGTGGATTGCGAAACCTCGCTGGAGATGATGGCGGGAAAAACCGCGGGCCGCATATCCATCGGCGCCGTCAGCACCGCGAAGTATTTCGTTCCGTTCATGATCGCGGGATTTTCGAAGCGCCACCCGAACATCGATGTCACGCTGTCGATCGGAAACCGGCAGGAGACCGGCACGGCGCTGCGCGGCTACGATCTCGACTTCGCGATCATGGGCCGCCCTCCGGCTGACATCGACATGAATGTTCACCTGATCGGCGATCACCCCCACGTCATTGTCGCGCCGACAGGGCATCGCCTGGCACGCAGATCCCGCATCGCGCTGAGCGAACTCGCGGGCGAAACATTTCTGACGCGCGAGCCCGGATCGGGAACCCGCGGCCTGATGGAACAACTGTTCGAAGCCGCCGGCATCCGCCCGAAAATCGGCATGGCAATGAGCAGCAACGAGACCATCAAGCAGGCCGTGATCGCCGGCCTCGGGATTGCGTTCATCTCCGCGCATACGGTCGCATCCGAGCTCGACGAACGACGATTGGTCGCGCTCGACGTCGATGGCCTTCCCGTGGTCCGGCAATGGTTCGTGCTGTCCCGCAAGGACAAGGTCCTGCTGCCGCCCGCGCAGGCGATGCTCGATTTCCTCAGCGCCAAGGGCGCGCAGTTTCTGCCCCGTACCTATGGCCGACTGCGGCTCACCCGGCCGTCCGTCCGCGGCAAGCGCCGCTGAAGGATTTTTCCCCAATACCCGCTTTGCGCCCCGGGCCGTGTGACGACGCGGAATTCTACCGATTGGCCGTGCTTCTCCCGAGTTGGATGCCAAGTTCAAACCGTACACCTCGCGCAAAGCGAAGCGGCAGATGAGCAAAGGGCTGCGTCCGGTTGAACGCAGCCCTTCAACTCCGCCGACAATCCGCCGGCCGACATCCGATTATACCATCGGATTAACAAACAGACCTAGTGACGATCGCGGCCGTCGGTGTCGTGATCGCCGTCATGGTCATGGCCGTGGTCATGGTCGAAGGCGAACAGGTTCATGAGATCGCCGATCGCGGGGCTATTTTTGGGCTTGTACCGGTTGTCGTCGCGGTCCTGGATCGGGTTGGGGAGATTGTCGCGGCTCCGATCCGAGATTTTCGGAAGATCCCAGTTCTTTTCGATGAACTTCAGCAAAGAGACATGGTCGTAGTAGGTGTGGTCGACATGCCCCTTCTTGACGAAGGGTGAAACGGCAATGAGCGGAATGCGGGTGCCGTCGCCAAGGAAGTCGACCGGCTGGATGTATCCGGAATCGTAGAAGCCGCCGCCTTCGTCGGTGGTGATGAAGATCGCCGTCGAGTTCCAGAGTTCCGGATTGCCCTTCACCCGATTGATCAACGCCTGCAGGAACTTTTCGTAGTTGTCAGTCGTCGAATCCGCAGGATGTCCGGCCAGCGTTTCGAACGGACGAACGAACGACACCGCCGGCAAGGTGTTGCCTTTAAGGTCGTTCAGGAACGCACCGTAGTTCTGCAGCTTCGCTTCCTCCGACGGGTTCTTCATGATTTTCAGATAACCCGTGAGCGGGTCACAAATTCCGCAGTAGGAATGGAACAGCAAGGGCACGCCATCCACCGAGTTGGCGAACACGACCGGATCATTGCCGCGATCGCCGCTGTAATATTTCCACGACACCCCCTTGGCGGTCATCACATCCGCGATGGTCGGCAGGCTTTGCGGCGGCAACGTAAACGAGGTCGGGCCAAGCTTCTGCTCATTGCTGCTGGTCTGGTTCCAGAACATGTTGTAATTGTTGACCAGATAATAGTGACCCGGCGCGCAGTTGCTGTTCGAAATGCCGTGGCGATAGAGCTGTTCGTTCACCGATGCGACTCCGGGGGCACTCGGGTCGGAACAGTTGACATACGAGCCGCCGCCGTAGCCGTCCTGGGTGTAGTAGTTATTCGTTCCCGCGACCGGATCGGGATTTTCGATCTGGTTGCTGTAAGGGATCGCGGCAACGCCGTTGAGGCTGTCCGGGTTGGTGAAGAACGCCGCGTGGCCCGAAACGATGGCCTGGAAGTTGGCACCCGTGCCACCCATGATCGCCTGGTGATAATTGTCGCTGATCGCGTACTGGTCGGCGAGCGATTTGAAGAACGGTGCGTCACCGGGCTGCGCCTTGCCCGAAGCGTCGGTATAGGGATTCATGTTGTAGAAGCCCATCGAGATGGCGCCTTCCTGGGGATTGAATCCACCGGCCGGGGGCGGCGCGCCGTTCGATCCGGTACCGATGGTTTCCTCGACCCAGACAAATTTGTCGAGTTTGCCGCCGTCGAAGTCCTGCCACATCTGGAAGAAGCGATGGACGGGATCGCCGGTATAGGCGGCGTAAGGAACGTATTTGCTGATTTGATACGGACCATTCGGCAGATTGGTGGGGAACCTGGTATCCGGAACGCCAGCCGGCAGGCCGATGCCATAGGTCGTGTAGGGCTGCGGCAGGGCCGCATAGGCGCCCGTTGAAGCGGTCTCCGCATTGTATCGGTTCTCGTCGCGGCCAATCATCTGCCTTGCTCGATCGAAATGCGGGCCGGGAGTTCCGTCGGCGTTGACGATGCCCTTGCTCAAGAGGTTGTCGATGGTCTGGCCGCCCTTCGGCTGGTATGTGCCGAACAGATTGTCGAAGGTGTGATTCTCGCCGATGATGATGATCACGTGCTGGATCGGCGTTGTCGGCGACCTGGCGAATGCCGGCGCCGTATTTGTCAGCGTGCAGAGTGCACTCGTCGCAAGGCAGAGCGATTCGAAAAACCACTTCGATCTCATGAATATTCTCCATAGGGCTTGGAAAGTCATTGCGTGCGACGGCGGCGAGGGTTCCCAAATCGGGCTGCTTGCACACCGTCGCGGCGAATATCGGTGGGCGCAATTACATGCTGATGTCCGAGGTAATTCAGATTTGTGAAACACTCTGGACCGATCGGAAGGACCGGATTTTTGAAGGTTCGCAATTTTCTGTTGCATCGGCCGCGCCGAGGCCGGCTGCATTTGCCGGCGCCAGGCACGCCGCGACCCGATCGTCCAAATTATTTTCAGCGAAGGGTTTTTCGTCTTCAAAAGCC
>JBAVEE010000033.1:0-7925 GCA_049587575.1 Bradyrhizobium sp. | reverse complement strand
GTCCGGCGGTACGGGCGGCCCGGCCAGGGCGGCCGCCACGACGGTTGCTTTCGCTTGCGCCGCTGTAAGCGCGGCCGGACCCTGATCTCGCGCGTCCGATGCCGGCTTTGAGGACGCGGGTGCGGCGCTTGCGGCCTTTACGTCGACCGGCGGTTCGCGGCGGACGTGCTGGATGGCGAAGAAAAGCGCCACGCCACAGGCCGCAACGAACGCCATGGACGGCACGACCATTCGGCTCAGCGATGTGGTAGTCATGATGCTCGTCCGTCGGCCGGAACGTTAGCTCCTAAACAGTATACAGCATTTTCCAGCGAAGTGGGTACCGGTCGAACGCCGAAAATGGGGCTTCAGAGTTACCCCCGCCGTAAACTGATGGCACCGGGTGTTTTGGCTGGAATGGGACTTATTGCGTCCCTTGCGGGCATGGACTCATTGGGCGAGCCCCCTTGGCAGGGCGATTCTAGGCGCTCTGCACGCTGGGTTACCATCCGTCACGTCGGCCTGCGTGGAGAAGGTTCGAACCCAGTTCCTCTCCCTCCGCCATACAGGCTCATGTCCGGTCCGGAGACATAGGTAACACCCCGTACCCAAGACATGGTCGATTGCCGCAGCCGCGCTGCTGCGTATTGCTGTGGCTCTGGCCGTCGTCCCGAGCCCTGGCTTGTGCGGCCTTCATCGTATTGGCAACGCTCGACGGCCCAATGCTCCCGCGGTGCGGTCAGTCTGACGGAGCGCGAGCCTTTCAACCGCGGGTGCGGCATTCACGACGTTGGATCGTCGATAAACCGCTGCGGACGCGCGAAGGCCTCGAGCCGTTCTTTGCTGTCGATGACAATCTCTCGGCCGCGGATGCGCACGCCGTGTTCGGTCAACAGCGCCAGGCTGCGGGACAAATTCTCTCGCGTGGTGCCGAGGTGCGAGGCCAGCGTGCCGCGATCGAACGGGATCACGATATTCGCCAGAGCCGCGTCCTTGTGCGCCTCGGTCAGGATCCAGTTGGCAAGCCGCTCGACGCTTGACCGGGCCATGCAGCCCTTCAGTTTCTTGATCGACGACCGATAGGCGAATGCAAGTTCCCGCGCCACGATGCGCGCGAACGTGAAGTCCCGATCGAAAATGTCCCGGACGCGTTGCGCCGGAATCAGCAGAATGCGCGAGTCGGCCAATGTGCGGGCGGAGTTCAGATAGGGCTGGTCGCTGACCACTGCGGCAAGAATGAACGTCGAAACCGGGCTGATCAGGGAGATTCCCCATTCGACGCCGTTCTGTTCGGTGAAGATCTCGACCAGGCCCTCGACAACAACATGCAGGAAGTCGGCGTGATCGCCTTCACGGATGAGAGTGACTCCATTTGGGAATTGCTGCAGCAGCGCGGCATCGAGCAGGCTCGCGAGGCTTTCCTCTTTCATTTCGGAAAACAGCGGCAGGGCCTTCAACTGGACCAGTTCGTGAGGGCGCAACAAGTTCGCTCCTGTTTTTTCCGACAAGCGTGATTACTTTGATATTTGTCAAATCAAGCCATGATAAGTAACAATCAATGGCGGGTCACCGGTCAAATTGCACCGCAACAATTCTCATAATACGCTATCGACCGCGGTTCATTTGATCCAGGACAAACCGGTCCCTCCCAATTTGGTCATCTGTCTCCTCCGAAGCGCTGTCTTCGGGGGATTCTTATGGTCGCGGCCGACACACACACCCTACATCAAGGTCGGGCACTCTGGCTTTCGACCATTTCTTTCACAATCTGCTTTGCGGTCTGGACAATCTTTTCGATCATCGGCATCCGGATCAAGCAGGAGCTCGGACTCAACGATACCCAGTTCGGTTTGCTGATCGGCACACCGATTCTCAGCGGGTCGCTGATTCGCCTCATCTTGGGCATCTGGACCGATCAATATGGCGGACGACGCGTCTACACCGTCGTTATGCTGGCAGCAGCGGTCGCCACATATCTGCTGACCTGGGCGCATACCTACCCGGAATTCCTGGTTGCTGCGCTGTTTGTCGGTATCGCAGGCGGCTCGTTCGCCGTCGGCGTCGCCTATGTCTCGCGATTTTATGCCGCGGGCAAGCAAGGCACCGCACTTGGTATTTTCGGGGCCGGCAATGTCGGTGCCGCCGTTACCAAATTTGTCGCGCCCTTTGTCCTTGTTGCCTACGGCTGGCAGACGGTGGCCCAGGTCTGGGCTTTGGTCATCGGCCTGATGGGCATCGTATTCTGGATTTTCTCGGAAGAGGATCCTGTTGTCCGAGCGCGTCGCGCGCGAAACCAGCGGCCGGCCAGCGCATGGCTGCAGCTTGAACCGCTGAAGAACATCCAGGTATGGCGCTTCGCGCTGTATTATTTCTTTGTGTTTGGCGGGTTCGTCGCGCTGGCGCTATGGCTGCCTCAATATCTCATCAAGGTCTACGGCGTCGATATCGAGACCGCCGGCATGACGGCGGCGATGTTCTCATTTCCTGCCAGCGTTTTCCGAGCTTACGGGGGCCATCTCTCGGATCGCTACGGCGCGCGCCGTGTGATGTATTGGACGTTTCTTGTCGCCGTCGCATGCACGTTCGTTCTGTCTTACCCGCCAACCGACTATCTGGTGAAGACAGTCAGCGGCACTGTCGGCTTCCATCTGGAAATGGGGCTGGTGCCATTTACGGTGACAATATTCGTGCTCGGGTTCTTCATGGCGCTGGGCAAGGCTGCCGTCTTCAAACACATCCCGGTCTACTATCCGAATAATGTCGGCGCCGTCGGCGGGATGGTCGGCATGATCGGCGGGCTTGGCGGCTTCGTGCTGCCGATCGCGTTCGGCGCGCTCGTCGATCTCACGGGGCTTTGGACCAGCTGCTTCATGCTGCTTTTCCTGCTGGTCACGGGCGCCCTTGTCTGGATGCATGTCGCGATCCGGCAAATGGAACGCGGCGTCGTCGGCGAAGCGTTGAAGAAGTTGCCGGAATTTCCGGAAATGGAGGAGGTGCACAAGCCCGAGCATATCGGCGCCTTGTCCGGCGCGGTCCTTACCGATTGGCGCCCCGAGGACAAGGCGTTCTGGGAAACCAGCGGACGAGCCATCGCGCGGCGCAATCTCTGGATTTCGATCCCCGCGCTGCTGTTGTCGTTCGCGATCTGGCAGGTCTGGTCGGTGGTGGTGGCGAAGCTGCCGTCGGTGGGCTTCAAGTTCACCACGGCCGAACTGTTCTGGCTGGCGGCGTTGCCCGGCATTTCCGGCGCGGTGTTGCGAATCTTCTACTCCTTCATGGTACCGATCTTCGGCGGTCGGCTGTGGACGACGCTGGCGACCTGGTCGCTGCTGATCCCTGCCGTCGGCATCGGCTACGCGGTACAGACGCCGTCGACGCCGTATCCCATCTTCCTCGCGCTGGCACTGCTATGCGGCCTCGGCGGCGGCAATTTTGCCTCCTCGATGGCCAATATATCCTTCTTCTTTCCGCGTGCGGAGAAAGGCAACGCGCTCGCGCTCAACGCGGGCCTCGGTAATCTCGGGGTCAGCATCGTGCAGTTCGTCGTACCGCTTGTGATTACCGCCGGCGTGTTCGGCTGGTTCGGCGGCAATCCGGCGATGGTGGCCAGTGGAACGCAGCAGGCGCCGCTATGGCTGCAAAATGCCGGATTTATCTGGGTGCCGTTCATTGCCGCCAGCGCGTTTGCGGCGTGGTTCGGGATGAACGACATCGCTTCCGCCAAGGCGTCGTTCTCGGACCAGGCGGTGATCTTCCAGCGCAAACACAACTGGATCATGTGCTGGCTCTACACCGGGACTTTCGGCTCCTTCATCGGCTACTCCGCGGGCTTTCCGCTGCTGGCCAAGACCCAATTCCCGACCGTTGACGCGCTGCAATTTGTCTTCATCGGACCTCTGGTCGGCGCGCTGTCGCGTTCGGCAACGGGGTGGGTCTCCGACAGATGGGGCGGCGGTCGCGTCACCTTGTGGGTGTTCGGCCTGATGATGGCCGGCGTGCTCGGGATTCTCTATTTCCTCGGGATCAAGGACCAGCCGGGCGCGTTCTGGGGCTTTTTCGCGATGTTCCTGGTGCTGTTTTTCGCGACCGGCGTCGGCAACGCCTCGACGTTCCAGATGATCCCGAACATCATGCGCAAGGAAATGGACCGGTTGATGCCAGCGGCCGATGCCGCGACGAGGCTGCGACAGGCCGAAAAGGAATCCGCCGCAATCACCGGCTTTACCTCGGCGATCGCCGCCTTCGGCGCATTCTTCATTCCGAAATCCTATGGAACGTCGATCGACCTGACCGGCGGCGTGCAGGCAGCGCTGTGGGGATTCTTCATCTTCTACGTCACCTGCATTGTGATCACCTGGGCTGTCTACACCCGCAAAGGCGGCCTGCTTCATGACATCGAACGCGGCGGCCGGTTTTCGCCCGCTTCCCAGCCCGCTGAATAAGGAGACGAACGATGAGCCATTTCCTGGACCGGCTATCGTTTTTCACGCGCACCAAGGCGGAATTCGCCGATGGCCATGGCGTGATGACCACCGAGGATCGCTCCTGGGAGGATGGATACCGGAAACGCTGGCAACACGACAAGATCGTGCGTTCGACGCACGGCGTGAACTGCACGGGATCCTGCTCATGGAAGGTTTATGTCAAGGGTGGCATCGTTACCTGGGAGACCCAGCAGACCGACTACCCGCGTACCCGGCCTGATTTGCCCAACCACGAGCCGCGCGGCTGTGCGCGGGGCGCGAGCTATAGCTGGTACCTCTACTCCGGCAACCGGGTGAAATATCCCCTGGTGCGCTCGCGTCTGCTGAAGTTGTGGCGCGAGGCGCGCGTACTGATGACGCCGGTGGCGGCTTGGAAATCGATCGTCGAAGATCCGGCGAAGCGTGCATCCTACGTGCAGAAGCGCGGCCTCGGCGGTTTCGTGCGCGCAAGCTGGGATGAAGCCAACGAAATCGTCGCGGCAGCCAACGCCTACACCGCCAAAACCTACGGTCCGGACCGCGTGTTCGGCTTCTCGCCAATTCCTGCGATGTCGATGGTGAGCTATGCCGCGGGCGCACGATATTTGTCGCTGCTGGGCGGCGTGAACTTGTCGTTCTACGACTGGTATTGCGATCTGCCGCCGGCATCGCCGCAGACCTGGGGCGAACAGACCGACGTGCCGGAAAGCGCCGACTGGTACAATTCAGGCTTTCTGATCCTGTGGGGATCGAACGTTCCGCAAACCCGAACGCCCGACGCGCATTTCTATACGGAGGCGCGCTACAAGGGCGCCAAGAGCGTCGTGATCTGCCCGGATTATTCAGAAGCCTCGAAATTCGCAGACCTCTGGGTGTCGCCGAAGCAAGGAACGGACGCTGCGCTGGCCATGGCGATGGGCCACGTGATCCTGCGTGAATTCCATATCGACCGCCAGGCGAAATATTTCAACGACTACGTCAGGCAGTATACGGACATGCCGATGCTGGTGCGCCTGGTGAAGCAGGGCGATCACTATGTGCCGGAACGGTTCCTGCGCGCATCGGATTTCATCAAGGAGATGGGCGAGACCAATAATCCAGAATGGAAGACGGTCGCCTACGACGAAAACACCGGCGAAATTGTCGTTCCAAAGGGGTCGGTCGGCTTCCGCTGGGGCGAGAAGGGCAAATGGAGCCTTGAGGAGAAAACCTCCGGCAACCAGGACACCAGGCTGCGCCTGTCGCTGACCGACAGCAAGGACGGCGTCGCGTCAGTCGGTTTTCCCTACTTCGGCAATCGCGAACACGATCATTTCCTCGGCACCGATCATCCCGATGTGTTGAAGCGCAACGTGCCTATCAAGACCCTGCAATTGGCCGATGGCGAGACCGTCGTGGCGTCGGTGTTCGATCTGTTCGTCGCCAATTACGGTGTCGATCGCGGTCTCGGCGGGGAAAACCTCGCCAGGAGCTACGACGATCTGGAGCCCTATACGCCAGCATGGGCGGAAAAGATCAGCGGTGTGCCGCGCGACCAGATCATCACCGTGGCGCGCGAAATCGCACGCAACGCGGAGAAGACCGGCGGGCGTTCCATGGTCATCGTCGGTGCCGGATTGTACCACTGGTACCACATGGACATGAACTACCGCGGCATCATCAACATGCTGGTGATGTGCGGATGCGTCGGACAGTCCGGCGGCGGCTGGTCGCACTATGTCGGGCAGGAAAAGCTGCGGCCGCAGACCGGCTGGTTGCCGCTGACCTTCGCGCTCGACTGGGGACGTCCGCCCAGGCAGATGAATTCGACCTCGGCGTTCTATGCCCACACCGATCAGTGGCGTTATGAGACGCTCGACATCGGCGAAATCCTGTCGCCGACGGCGCCCGCCGGGCCTTGGGATGGCGCATTGATCGACTATAACGTGCGGGCCGAGCGGATGGGCTGGTTGCCTTCCGCGCCGCAACTGCAGTCCAATCCTCTTGAGGTGTCCAAACTGGCCGCCGCGGCCGGTCTCGAGCCGAAGGACTATGTCGCAAAAGCGCTGAAATCCGGCGACCTGCAGCTGGCGTGCGATGACCCCGACAATCCGAAAAACTGGCCGCGCAACCTGTTCGTCTGGCGCTCGAACCTGCTGGGCGCGTCAGGGAAGGGCCACGAATATTTTCTCAAGCATTTGCTCGGCACCAAACACGGGGTGATGGGCAAGGATCTCGGCGAGGACGGCAAGAAGAAGCCGATCGAAGTCAAATGGCACGACGAAGCCCCGGAAGGAAAACTCGATCTGCTGGTGACGCTCGACTTCCTGATGTCCACGACCTGCATGTATTCGGACGTCGTGCTGCCGACGGCGACCTGGTACGAGAAGAACGATCTCAATACCTCCGATATGCATCCGTTCATCCACCCGCTGTCGGCGGCGATCGATCCGGTGTGGGAGTCGCGCAGCGACTGGGACATCTACAAGGGCATCGCCGAAACCTTTTCGAAGCTTTCGCCGGAGGTGCTCGGCGTCGAGCAGGATGTCGTTCTCACTCCGATCATGCACGACACGGCCGGCGAGATTGCCCAGCCCTTCGACGTCAAGGACTGGAAGAAGGGTGAGATCGATCCGATCCCCGGCAGGACCATGCCGGCGGTCACCGTCGTCGAGCGCGACTACCCGAACCTCTACAAGCGCTTCACCTCGCTCGGCCCGCTGATGAACAAGCTCGGCAACGGCGGCAAAGGCATGAGCTGGAACACCGACCATGAGGTCGATCTGCTCAAGCGGCTCAACGGCGTCGTGACCGAGGAGGGGGCCACCAAGGGGCTTGCCCGCATCGACAGTGCGATCGACGCCTGCGAGGTGATCCTGAGCCTCGCACCGGAGACCAATGGCGAAGTCGCGGTCAAGGCCTGGGCATCGCTTGAGGGGTTCACCGGACGAAATCACACCCATCTTGCGATCCCGAAGGAAGATGAGAAGATTCGCTTCCGCGACATCGTCGCGCAGCCGCGCAAGATCATCTCCTCGCCGATCTGGTCCGGGCTGGAATCGGACAAGGTCTGCTACAACGCCGGCTACACCAACGTCCACGAACTGATCCCCTGGCGCACGCTGACCGGTCGTCAGCAGCTCTATCAGGATCATTTGTGGATGCGCGCCTTCGGCGAGGGATTCTGCGTCTACCGGCCGCCGATCGATACCAAGACGGTGAAGCCGGTGATCGACCGCAAGCCGAACGGCAACGCCTCGGTAGTGCTGAATTTCATCACGCCGCACCAGAAATGGGGCATCCACTCCACCTACACCGACAATCTTCTGATGCTGACGCTCTCGCGCGGCGGGCCGATTGTCTGGATCAGCGAAGTCGACGCCAAGGGCGCCGGTATCGTCGACAACGACTGGATCGAAGCCTTCAATAGCAACGGCGCGCTGGTCGCCCGCGCGGTGGTTTCGCAACGCGTCAAGCAAGGCATGTGCATGATGTACCATGCGC
>JBAVEE010000032.1:0-4180 GCA_049587575.1 Bradyrhizobium sp. | reverse complement strand
CGGCGGGCTTCGCCGGGCCCTTGTCGTCGACGCCGGCGATCAGCGCGCCGCGCGCGGGCTTGACGTTGAGACTTTCGGCGATCTCGTCGGTAACCTGCTGGATCCGGACGCCGAGCCAGCCGCGGCGCAGTTCGCCGAACTGCCTGAGCTGATCGACCACGCCGGCAACGGTCTTGGAGGGCACCGCAAAGCCGATGCCGATCGAGCCGCCGGTCGGCGAGATGATCAGCGTGTTGACGCCGATCACTTCGCCGTCGAGGTTGAACAGGGGCCCGCCGGAATTGCCGCGGTTGATGGCGGCATCGGTCTGGATGTAGTTGTCATAGGGGCCGGAGGAGATGTCGCGGTTGCGCGCCGAGACGATGCCGGCCGTGACCGTGCCGCCGAGGCTGAACGGATTGCCGATCGCGATCACCCATTCGCCGAGGCGCAGCTTGTCGGAATCGCCGAACTTCACCGCGATCAGCGGTTTCACCGGCTTGAACTTCAACACGGCCAGGTCGGTCTTCTTGTCGATGCCGACCACCTCGGCCTTGATCTTGGTGCCGTCGTTCATGATGACGTTGATCTCGTCGGCGTCCGCAATCACGTGATTATTGGTCACGACGATGCCCGAGGTGTCGATGATAAAGCCGGAGCCGAGCGAGTTGGTCTTGTGCGGCTGCATGTCGCCGCTCCTCGGACCGCCCGGACCACGGCGGTTCTTGAAGAAGTCGTCGAAGAACTCCTCGAACGGCGAGCCCGGCGGCAATTGCGGCATCGCGCCCCTGCCTTCACCGCCGGGGCCGCCTTTGGCTTCGACGGTCTGGGAGGTCGAGATATTGACCACCGCGTCGATCACTTTCTCGGCAACGTCGGCAATACCGTCGGGACCGCGCGCCAGCGCGGGCGCCGAGGTCAGGACACTAGCTGCGCCTAGGCTGGCGCTGAGGCAGATCGCGGCCACCAGCGGGCGCAGGCGATGGCTCAGGGCTGTGCTCGCAACGGTCATGTCGGCTCTCTCTTCTCAAAAACGGGCGGAATTCGACGTCCACAGTGCGCCCGAACGGGGTCGCCGTGCAAGCATTGCCCAGCAATTCGGCGAAAAACAGACGCCGGAACTCACGATGACGTCGATAGGGCGGAATTCTACCGATGCCTTCGCTGCCGTCATGCCGGGATGGTGCGTTGGCACCAGCCCTCAGATGCGCCGTTGCGCATCGGCGAATCCCGACATTCTCCGATCTGCAATGTCACATCGTAGTTCGATGCTTCGCATCGGCCCGGAATGACGCGGCCTACCCTACCGCCGAATCACCCAGATCAGGATCAGACCCACCACCGCCGAGCCGATGCCGACCGCCCTGAGAATGTTGTCCGGCGTCGCCAGCGCGCTCTTCATCGCCCGGCGCATCCAGGCCGGGCTCGCCGCGAACATCAGACCTTCAATCACGAACAGAATTCCCACACCGATGAGGAAGTCGGCGAACGCTATGGACCTCATCGGACTGAAACCCCCGGTTTGATTTTTTGCTTTGAGTGAGGCCGAAGCGATGTCCGCTTCGGCCCTGGTCCCGGCCGAAACCCGATGTTTACGGCTTCGGCGCCGCCGCCGGTTCTGCGCGCGCCGCGGGCGGCTTGCCGGAGGCGTTGCTGAAGAACTTGAAGAAGTCGGAATCTGGCCGCAGCAGGAATCGCGTGTCGTTGCTCTTCAGCCCGTTTTCATAGGCCGTCATCGAACGATAGAACGCGAAGAAGTCGGGATCCTTGCCATAGGCTTCGGCGAACAGCCGGTTACGTTCGCCGTCGCCATCGCCGCGCACCTGTTCGGCGGTCGAATTCGCTTCGGCGACGATGACGGTCGCTTCGCGATCGGCGTTGGACCTGATCTCCTGCGCCTTCTGGCCGCCCTGCGCGCGGAATTCGGCGGCCTCGCGCTGCCGCTCGGTCTGCATGCGCTGGTAGACCGCCTGGCTGTTCTGCTCCGGCAGATCGGCGCGCCTGATCCGCACATCGACCACCTGGATGCCGTAGCCGCCGGCTTCACGATCGAGCTGGTCGCGGATCCGTCCCATCAGGGCCTCGCGCTCGTCGCGCACCACCTGGATGAAGGTGACCTCGCCGAGCACGCGGCGCAGCGATGCGTTGAGAAGCGTCGTCAGCTGGATGTTGGCGGCCTGGATCGAGCCGACGCTTTGATAGAACTGCAGCGCGTTCTTGATGCGGTAGCGGGCGAAGGCGTCGACCACCAGCCGCTTCTGGTCCGAGGCAATCACCTCCTGCGACGGATTTTCCAGATCGAGGATGCGCTTGTCGATCGGGATCACGGTATCGATGAACGGCGCCTTGAAATTCAGGCCGGGGTCGGTGACGACGCGGACCGGATCGCCGAGCCGCACCACCAGCGCCTGCTCGGTCATATCCACGGTGAAGACCGAGCTGTAGCCGATGATGGCGAGCACGAACAGCACGAACAGCGTGACAATGCCTGCTACTGGGGATCTCATCTGGCGGCTCCGCTCGGCTGTTGCGGCTGGACCGGTGTCGCCGGAGCCGGACGCCGCGGCGTCAGTTCGCTCAAGGGCAGATAGGGGACGATGCCCTGCGCCGACGTCGCCGAACCGCCGCCGTCATAGATCAGCTTTTCGGAACCGCCGAGGATGCGCTCGATCGTCTCCAGATAGATGCGCTCGCGGGTCACGTCGGGCGCCTTCTTGTACTCGTCGTACACTTTCAGAAAGCGCGCGCTCTGGCCCTTGGCCTCGGCGACGGCCTGCTGCTTGTAGCCTTCGGCGACCTGCAGGATCTGCGCGGCGCGTCCCTTGGCGTCGGGAACGACGCGGTTGGCATAGGTCTGCGCTTCGTTCTGCAAGCGCTCCAGATCGGCGCGCGCCGCCTGCACGTCGCGGAATGAATCGATCACCTGCGCCGGCGGATCGAACTTCTGCATCTGTACCTGCTGCACGAGGATGCCCGCACCGTAGTGGTCGAGCGTCTTCTGCATCAGCTCCTGCACGTTGGCCTCCGTGGTGGTGCGCGCGCCGGTGAGGATCGGCTGGATGTTGGCTTTGCCAACGGCCTCGCGCATCGCGCTTTCGGCCACCGCCTTCACGGTGCCTTCGGGATTCTGGATGTTGAACAGATAATTGCCGACACCGTCCGGCTTGATCCGCCACAGCACGGTGAAATCGACATCGACGATATTCTCGTCGCCGGTCAGCATCAGGCTTTCCTCGGGCACGTCCCGCATGGTCCGCCCGCGCCGCGCCGGATCGTCGATCAGCGTCATGCCGATCGAGATGGTGGAGACCCGCAGCGCCTTCGGCAGCAGCACGGTCTCGATCGGATACGGCAGATGATAATTGAGGCCCGGCTGTACCGTGCGCACATGCTTGCCGAAGCGCAGCACGACGCCGAGTTCTTCGGACTGGACGCGGAAGAAGCCGGACAGTCCCCAGATCGCAAGCGCGCCGATCAGGATCAGCGCGATGCCGAGGCCGCTGAAATAGCCGCCCGGCAAGAGTTGCTGGAGCCGGTCCTGGGCGCGGCGCAGAAGGTCTTCAAGATCGGGCGGTCGCGGCCCGACCGGCTGCGGGCCGGAGCCCCACGGCCCTTTCGGACCCGAACCCCATGGGCCTCCGCCTTGATTCTTCCACGGCATCGACAATCTCCTTCGCGGGCCGAAGGGCCAAGATGCCCCGCCCTGCTACTTCCGCAGGCCTTATAGGCGACGGCCACTGCCCTTACAACGCAAGCTTGGTGCTCGCAGGAGCTATGCCCGAGCCGGTAATTGTCAATGTAAACATCGCCCGGGCGCATATTCCGCAAAAGTGGGCACCGGTTTTGCGGTCAGAATACGCGCGAACCGATATTTGACGCATTTTCCTGCGGCCAACCGGATGCTTTGGTTAATGCGCCCCTCGCCGGCGATAGGTGACAAAGGAATAGTCGCAACTGTCGTCAGGACCGGCCGAATTTCGGACCCGTGCGACCTCTTCCCAGACAACCACGTCGATTGCGGCAAACCAGGTATCGCCCTCGGGCCGGGCGTGAACTTCGGTGATTTCCAGACGGTCGGCCAACGCCATCCACTGCGCGTAAATTTCCGCGCCGCCGATCACGGCGATTTCAGTGACGAAACGCCGCAGCGCATCGCCGGTGGCGACCGCGCGCGCGTCGGCCAACGAGGTCGTCACGACGG
>JBAVEE010000031.1:0-12773 GCA_049587575.1 Bradyrhizobium sp. | reverse complement strand
CATCTCCGCAGATCCGGACTCGCGGAGAGTCCCCCTCACCCGGAGACTTTGCTATCGCTTCGTCTCCGACCTCTCCCCGCAAGCGGGGCGAGGTTAAGTCGGAGCCTCGGCCCTTGCAAAAGCGATCCGAGTTTCCGCCGCGCCTTCACGCATTGCCGCGATCTTCGCGGAACAGGTCGAGCTTCTGGTGCACCGGGCGGTCGGAGAAACTGAACAGCACGGAGTCGGTGTCGGCCTCATGGGTGACCCATTGCCAGCTCGGCACCACGAACAGGTCGCGCGGACCCCATTCGAAGGTCTGGTCGCCGATCCGCGACCGTCCCTTGCCCTCGATCGCAGCAAACACCGTGGCATCCGTCGAGCGATAGCGCGCGGTCTTGAAACCCTTCGGCAGCAACTGGATGAAGGTGCCGATCGTCGGCATCGCGAAGTCGCCGGTCTCAGGATTGGAGAATTTCAGCTTCAGGCCGTGGCAGGCGTCCCATTCGTCGCGCAGCTTGGCCTGCTCCAGCGCCTCGCGCGTGTAGGCGTAGGGATAGTTGAAGATCGGCGAGGTCCTGGATTTGCGCTTCTCGTCAACCGGCAGCAGATTGTGGCCGTAACGGGCAAAGCTGTCGCCGGCCGGACGGGTGATCTTCTGCTGGTCTTCCCCGGCGGTTTCCGCGAAGGAGGCGTCGAAGAACTGCACCATCGGGATGTCGAGGCCATCCAGCCAGAACATCGGCTCGGAGGTTTCGTTGGAATGATCGTGCCAGGTCATCGACGGCGTAATGACGAAGTCGCCAGGCGCCATCGCGGTGCGCTCGCCATCGACCGACGTGTAGGCGCCCTTGCCCTCAAGCACGAAGCGCAGCGCCGACTGGCTGTGCCGGTGCGCCGGCGCGACGTCGCCGGGGATCACCATCTGCACGCCGGCAAACAAGGAGGTCGTGATTTTCGATTGCCCGCGCAGCCCTGGATTTTCCAGCACCAGCACCCGCCGCTCGGCTTCCTTGGCGGTGATCAGCTTGCCGGCTTCGGTCATGTAGTCGCGGATCGCGTCGAATTTCCATAGATGAGGCCGGCAGCCGCTTCTCGGCTCCGGCGTGACCAGGTCGCCCAGCACATTCCACAATGCGGAAAGATTTTCGCCGTCGATCTTCTTGTAGAACGCCTCGCGTTCCGGCGTCTTCGTTACGGCTTCCATGGCCGGCCTCCCTGCGGTTCTTGTTGCTTCGCTAGATTGACAGCATACTTACAATATGGCTAGCGTCAATCACGGCCACGCAAAAGCCGGCGATAAAAATTCCAGGGAGGTTTCAGATGAAGCTGCACGGCTATTTCCGCAGCAGCGCGTCCTACCGGGTCAGAATTGCCTTGAACCTTAAGGGGTTAAGTGCGGAACACCTGACCCGCCACCTGCGCAAGGGCGAACAGCGCGAGCCGGCCTATCTGGCGATCAATCCGCAGGGACTGGTGCCGACGCTGCAGGATGACCGCGGCACGGTGCTGACCCAGTCGCTCGCCATCATCGAATGGCTGGATGAAACCCATCCCGCGCCGCCGCTGTTGCCGAAAGACCCGCTGCGCCGCGCCCTTGTCCGCGCCTTTGCCCAGGTGATCGCCTGCGACACCCATCCGGTGCAAAATCTCAAAGTCCTGACGCGGCTGCGCGAGCTCGGCGTCAGCGACGAGCAGGTGACGGGCTGGGCGGCATGGGCCAACCGCGAGGGTCTGGCGGCTTGCGAAAAACTGATCGCCGGTGAACCCGGTCCGTTCTGCTTCGGCGCTGCGCCCACGATCGCCGATCTTTGTCTCGTGCCGCAACTCGCCAATGCGCGGCGCTTCGGCGTCGATCTTGCCGGCTTTCCGCGCCTGCTCAGGGCGGAGGACGCCGCGAAAGACCTCAAGGCGTTCGCGGACGCCGCGCCGGAGCGACAGCCCGATGCCGAGTAAGCCAACCGTCGTGACCATGGACGCGGTCTATACCGCGCCGGGCTATCTGTTTCGCCGGATGCAACAGATCGCGGTCGCGATTTTCATGGAGGAGTGCAAGGCTTTCGATCTGACGCCGGTGCAATATGCCGCGCTGGTCGCGATCCGCACCCATCCCGGGATCGATGCGACGCGGCTTTCCGCGGTGATCGCCTTCGACCGCTCGACGCTGGGCAGCGTGATCGAGCGGCTGGAGGCGAAGAAATATGTCGAGCGAAAACCGGCGCGCGAGGACAAACGGGTCAAGCTGCTGCATCTGACCAGGAGCGGCGCGACCGTGTTGCGCGAGATCATGCCGTCGGTCGACCGCGCGCAGGTGCGGATGCTGCAGCCGTTGAAGCCGGCCGACCGCAAGGCGCTGCTGGCACTCATGGCGCAACTGGTCGATCTCAACAATGAGGCGTCACGGGTGCCGTTGCGCGCCGAAGACGCCCTCGAACATCTCGGGAAGGCGAGCTGATGGCATCTGCGGACGCGCGGCCGGTCTTGATCGCGGGCGGCGGCATCGGCGGCCTCGCCGCAGCGCTTGGCCTCGCCCAAAAGGGAATAGCTTCGATCCTGCTGGAAAAATCCGCGACGCTGGGCGAGATCGGCGCCGGCATCCAGCTCGGGCCCAACGCCTTCCATGCCTTCGATTATCTCGGGGTCGGCGAGGCCGCGCGCGGCATGGCGGTTTATGTCGATCAAATGCGGCTGATGGATGCGCTCACCGCCGAAGAGATCACCCATGTCGATCTGGGTGACGCCTTCCGCTCGCGGTTCGGCAACCCATATGCAGTCGTTCATCGCGGCGACCTGCATGGCGTATTTCTCAAGGCCTGCCGGGACCATGCGCTGATCGATCTGCGCGTCAGTTCCGAGGTCGTGAGCTACGACCAGGACGGATCGTCGGTCACCGCGCGGCTGGCTTCCGGCGATCGCGTCACCGGCTCGCTTCTGATCGGCGCCGACGGGCTGTGGTCGAAGATCCGCAAGCAAGTCACCGCCGACGGGCCGCCGCGAGTTTCCGGCCACACCACCTATCGGGCGGTGATCCCGACCGAAGAGATGCCGGAAGACCTGCGCTGGAACGCGGCCACGCTGTGGGCCGGCCCGAAATGCCATCTCGTGCATTATCCGCTGTCGGGCTGGAAGGTGTTCAACCTCGTCGTCACCTATCACAACGACGCGCCGGAGCCGGTGGCCGGTCAACCGGTGTCCGAAGAAGAGGTGATGAAAGGCTTTAGCCATATCCATCCGCGCGCGCAGAAACTCATCCGTCACGGCAGGAACTGGAAGCTGTGGGTGTTGTGCGACCGCGATCCGACCGAGCGCTGGATCGACGGCCGCGTCGCGCTGCTCGGCGATGCCGCCCACCCGATGCTGCAATATTTCGCCCAAGGCGCCTGCCAGGCGATGGAAGACGCGGTGTGCCTGTCGCACATGCTGGGCAGCCATCCCGGCGATCACGCAAGCGCGCTGGAGAAATACCGCGCGCAGCGCTTGCCGCGCACCGCGCGCGTGCAACTCCTGTCCCGCGCCATCGGCGAGCACATCTACCACCCCGCCGGCGAACACGCCCGGCTGCGCAACGCCATCATGGGCGCGAAGTCATCGGAGGATTGGTATCGCGATCTCGCCTGGCTCTATGGCGGCACGGGGCTCGAGGGGTAGCGGCATCGAAGCCGGAAGTTTTATCGTCATTGCGAGGAGCGGAGCGACGAAGCAATCCACTGCGGCAATATTGGAAATGGATTGCTTCGCTGCGCTCGCAATGACGGTCTAAAGGCGGCGCTTACCTATCCTACATTCGCGGAGACGACGCCGAGCTGTCGAAGCCCATGAATCTCAAGCCCGCAACAGCGCCTGCCGGTCGATCTTGCCGGTACCCGTCTTCGGCAATTCGTCGAGGAATTTCACCTGGCGCGGATATTTGTAGGGCAACAGTTTTGCCTTGACGAAATCCTGCAGCATTTTTGTCATTTCGCTCTCGTCGAAAGCGCGGCTGTTCATGACGACGACGGCCTTCAAGGTCATTCGCCGATCCGGCAGTTCGGTCGCGAATACCGCGCATTCGCGCACTTGCGGATGCTCGGCGAGGCAAAGCTCGACTTCGAGCGGATAGACCCACTGGCCGGAGATCTTGATCAGATCGTCGGCGCGGCCGCGGAAGAAATGAAAGCCGTCGGAATCCCGCACAAAGCGGTCGCCGGTGTAGATCCAGCCGCCTGCGCGGATGGTCTCGGCCGATTTGTCCGGCCGGTTCCAGTACAGCGGCGTGTTGGAATCGCCGCGCACCCACAGAATGCCTTCCTCGTTGTCGCCGACGTCGCTCCCGTTACTGTCCCGCAGCGCGATTTCATAGCCGGGCACACGAAGCCCGGCGGCGCCGAGCTTCTTGTTCTCCGGATGGTTGGACAGATAAATGTGCAGCACCTCGGTGGAGCCGAGCCCTTCGACGATCTCAAGGCCGGTCAGCGTCTTCCAGCCGTTGAAGACGTCGGCGGAAAGCACTTCGGCGGCGGACAGCGCCATCCGCAGCGAGGAAAAATCGGTATCCCCGGCGCCCTCGGCCTTTGTCAGGGACGTATAGAGCGTCGGCAGTCCGAAAAACACGGATGGGCGAAAGCGCTCGATCGCCGCGAAAATCGCCTGCGGTTTCGGCTGGCCGGGCAGCAGCAGGGTCGCTGCCCCCGCCGCGAACGGAAAGGTGATGGAATTGCCAAAACCGTAGGCGAAGAACATCTTCGGCACGGAAAAGCAGATATCGTCGGGTCGCAGTTTCAGGATGTTCTGCGCGAAGGCCAGATCGCTATAGGCCATGTCGTGCTGCAGGTGGACGATACCCTTGGGCCGGCCGGTCGAGCCTGACGAATACATCCAGAACGCCATCTCGTTGCGATTTGTATCGGCTTCCGCCAGATCGGCCGGAAAGTCGGCCAACCATGGCCCGGCGATCACGGTATTCGGCACGGCGTGATCGCTGGCGTCACCCTTGTGATCGCTGGCGTCACGCTTGTGATCGCTGGCTTCGCCATTGACCATGATCAGCGTACGCAATTGCGTGTCCTTGCAGGCCACGGCGTCGAAACGCGCGCCAAACTCGGCGTCGGCCACGGCAACGGTGGCGGCGGAATCCGACAGATAGAATTGCAGCAGGTCCGGCGGCGTCAGCGTGTTGATCAGGAGCGGCACGAAGCCGGCGCGAACCGCGCCGAAGAACGCCGCCGGATAGGCCGGGGTATCGTCGAGAAACATCAGGACGCGGTCGCCGCGCTTTAACCCCAGCGAGAGAAAGCCGTGTCCCCATTTCGAGGCTTCGGCGCAAAGCTGTGCGTAGCTGCGCGTGCCCAGCGGACCCGTGAGCGCCAGCCGGCCGCCCCGGCCCTTGTCCAGATTGTCGAACAGGATGCGGCTGGCGTTATAGGTTGCCGGGATCGAAAAGCCGATCTCGCGCGCCCCCGCACTGTCGGAGGGCACATGGTCGGCGATCTCCAGCGACTCGGGCGACATCATGCCTTGCTCCCGCTTGCCGAAAGCTGCCGCGCCGCCTCATAGCGCGCCATGAAGGCGGGCGACATCGCGCGCAGGCGCGCATCGTCGATGCGCCCCGAACGGGTGATGTAGCTATAGGCAAAATCCATCAAGTCCTGCTTCATATGCTCGGGGAATTTCGCGTACCAGTCGGCGCTGGTGCGCGCTGCGGTCACCAGCTTCTTGACGATCGGCTGGCGCTCGTTCTGGTAGCGGGCAAGGGCCGCGGCCACATCGCGCTCCGCCTCCAGCGCCTTGGCGAGCGCAATCGCATCCTCGATGGCGAGCCGCGTTCCCGATCCGATCGAGAAATGCGCCGAGTGCAGGGCGTCGCCGATCAGCACCATGTTCCTGAACGACCAGCGCTCGTTCCAGATCCACGGGAAATTGCGCCACACCGACTTGTTCGACATCAGCCCATGGCCGTCGAGGGTGGCAGCAAAGACTTGCTCGCAAATCGCCCTGGATTCATCCACCGTCTTGTCGGCAAAACCGTAAGCCTGCCAGGTCGGCAAATCGCATTCCACCAGGAACGTGCTCATGCCGGGTGAATACCGGTAGTGATGCGCGTTGAAGGCGCCAAGGCCGGTCTCCACAAACGTCTGCGACAGCGTCCCGAACCGCTTGGTGGTGCCATACCAGGCGAACTTGTTGGCCGAGTAGGACAGCGAGGTGCCGAAATCGCCTTCGTAGGCGCGGCGCACCAGCGAGTTCAGGCCGTCGGCCGCGACGATCAGATCGTAGCCGGCCAGCTGATCGACCGAGGCGACCGGCGTTTCGAATCGCGACGCGACACCGACCGAAGCGGCGCGCGCCTGCAGGATCCCGAGCAACTCAAGCCGGCCGATCGAGGAGAAGCCGACGCCATCGATCTCGACGCTTTCGCCACGCAAATTGAGCGTGATGTTCTTCCAGCTCTCCATCCTCGGCGCGATCGCGTCCACCGTGTCGGGGTCGTCGGCGCGCAGGAATTCAAGCGCCTGCTCGGAGAACACCACGCCGAAGCCCCAGGTGGCGCCGGCGGCGTTCTGCTCGAACAGATCGATCTGCGCGTCCGGATGGCGCTTCTTCCAGAGATAGCTGAAGTAGAGGCCGCCGGGGCCTCCGCCGATGACGGCGATACGCACGATGATCCTCCCAGATCGACAGTATACTGACGAATTGGATTGAGAATAATCGGTGCGGGGCGGTCGCGCCAGCGAAATTATATTCCGAATTCGGCGATCGGGGGCCGGCCGCTATGCCCCAATCCACGCGCTGGACCGGTTTATCCAGCGGCTTGCCGTCACTACCTACACCTTGATCATCCGCTTGCCGCGGTTTTCTCCGGCAAGCAGTCCGATCAGCGCCTTCGGCGTGTTCTCCAGGCCATTGATGACGTCCTCCTGCACTTTCAGTTTGCCGGAGGCGACCCATGCCTGCAGGTCGACCAGCGCCTCGTTGCGCCGGTCCATGAAGTCCATCACGATGAAGCCCTGCATGATCAGGCGCTTCACCACGATCAGGCCGGGCACGCCGCGCGGCCCGGCGGCTGACGGCACGCCGTCATATTGCGAGATCGCGCCACAGCAGGCGATGCGGCCGCGATTGTTCATCTGCGCAAGGCACGCTTCGAGAATGTCGCCGCCGACATTGTCGAAATAGACATCGATGCCATTGGGCGCCGCCGCCTTGAGCGCCTTGAATACCGCGCCGTCCTTGTAATCGACCGCGGCATCGAATCCGAGTTCGGACGTCAGCCAGTTGCACTTGTCCTTGCCGCCGGCGATGCCGACGACGCGGCAGCCCTTGATCCTGGCGATCTGGCCGACGATCGACCCGACCGAGCCGGCGGCGGCCGAGACCACCACGGTCTCGCCGGCCTTCGGCTTGCCGATGTCGAGCAGCCCGAAATAGGCGGTGAGGCCGGCGATGCCGTAGACGCTCAGCAAATGCGTCATCGGCTCGACCCTCGGCAATTTGGTCAGATGCTTGGCCGGCACCGCCGCGTAATCCTGCCAGCCGGTATCGCCGAACACGATGTCGCCCGGCGCAAGTCCCGGCGCCTTGGAGGTGACGACTTCGGCGATGCCGCCGCCGGCCATCACGGTATTGGCCTCGACCGCCGCGCGATAGGTCGCGCCGTGCATCCATGCCCGGTTGGCGGCGTCGAGCGAGATATAGCGCACCCGCAGCAAAG
The DNA here is from genome assembly GCA_049587575.1 of Bradyrhizobium sp. Taxonomy (GTDB): domain Bacteria; phylum Pseudomonadota; class Alphaproteobacteria; order Rhizobiales; family Xanthobacteraceae; genus Bradyrhizobium. Next base: position 5,107 of record JBAVEE010000031.1, on the reverse strand, counting down.
CCTCGCCATCGCGCGGCTCCGGGATGGCGCCTTCGGTCATTTTGAAATGCTCGGGTCCAAGTTTTCCGGTCGGCTTTTCCCTAAGCAGGATCTGGCGGTTGATACCGTCACTCATGGCAATTCCCTCCCGTTGAGATGGCTGTTCTTGATGCAGTCGACGCATAAGAAACGCGCACTGCACACATTGTGCGTTGCATGCGAGGCTAGTCGGCGGGCGTTCATTTCACAACGGGAACAATCTGGCAAACCGACCTCGGGTTGAAGCGTGTTGCGCTGGCGGCGAAATCTGCCAAACTCGGTGCCGCTGGGAACTCGCGGGGGCAAGCAATGTCGAACCGGTTTACGCAGTATATTCTGATCGCGATGGTCCTTGGCATCGTGATGGGGGCACTGGTCTTCAACTACCTTCCGGACAGCCGGGCCGATATCGCATCAAGCGTAAACCTGATCGCGATGCTTTTCCTGCGCCTGATCAAGATGATCATCGCGCCGCTGGTATTTGCGACCCTGGTCGGCGGCATCGCCCACATGGGAAGCGGCGCGAAACTGGGACGGATTTTCGCCAAGACCATGGGCTGGTTTGTCAGCGCCTCGTTCGTCTCCCTGCTGCTCGGATTGGTGATGGTCAACCTGCTGCAGCCGGGCGCGAATTTTCCGGGTACCTTGCCGGACAAGATGCAATCGACGGGACTGCCGGTGTCGGCGTTCTCGATCGAGAAATTCCTGACCCATTTGATCCCGACCTCGATCGCGGATGCGATGGCGCAGAACGAGATCCTGCAGATCGTGGTTTTCGCGGTATTTTTCTCGGTGGCGCTGGGCGCGATGCCGGAGCGCTCCAAGCAGATACTCTCGGTGATCGACGACCTCGGTCACATCATGCTGAAGGTGACCAGTTATGTCATGCTGTTCGCGCCGATCGCGGTATGGGCGGCGATCATGGCGACGGTGTCGAAGAACGGCCTCGCCGTGCTGTGGAAGCTGGTCGTCTTCATGGGCGGCTTCTATCTGTCGCTGATGATCCTGTGGGGTATCCTGGTCATCGTCGGCTTCGTGGTGATCGGGCCCAGATACGGCCATCTGCTGCGGCTGATCCGCGAACCCCTGATGATCGCATTTTCCACGGCGAGTTCGGAAGCCGCCTATCCCAAGACGCTCGAGGGCCTCAACCGCTTCGGCGCCTCGGCGCGGATCTCGAGTTTCGTGCTGCCGCTGGGTTACTCCTTCAACCTCGACGGCACGATGATGTACTGCACGTTTGCCAGCATCTTCATCGCGCAGACCTACAAGATTGACATGTCGCTCGGTACCCAGTTCGCGATGCTGGCTACGCTGATGATCACCTCCAAGGGCGTCGCCGGCGTTCCCCGCGCCTCGCTGGTGGTGATCGCCTCGACGCTGGGCCAGTTCGGCATCCCCGAGGCGGGCCTGTTGATGATCATGGGTATCGATACGTTCCTCGACATGGGACGCAGCGCCACCAACGTGATCGGCAACTCGCTCGCCACCTCGGTGGTGGCGAAATGGGAAGGAGAACTGGCGCCCGAACACGCGCTCGGCCCCGGCGACATGGTGCCGCCGGACATGATTCCCGGCGAAATCCCCGCAATGGCCGGCCATTGACGGGGGCGATGCATGCGTCAAACTCCGGGGAGATCGGCCCTCGCCTGCGGCCTGTTGCTGGCAGGGTGTCTGCTGACGACGGCGGCAGGCGCCCAGACCGGCGAAGGGCTCAGCCCGACGCTCGCCAGTATCAAGAGCAGGCATGTCGTGCATCTCGGCTATCGCGAGAGCTCGCCGCCGTTCTCGTTTCTCGATCAGGCCAACCGGCCGATCGGCTACAGCCTGGAGCTTTGCGAGGCCATCGTCGATGAGATCGGCGTCGAGGTCGACGACCGCGGTCTCAGGATCGAATATGTCAAGGTCACCTCCGATGACCGTATCCCGGCAGTGGTGCAAGGCAAGATAGACCTGGAATGCGGATCGAGCACGGCCAACGTCGAGCGCGCCAGGCAGGTGGCGTTCTCGCCGTTGATGTTCGTCGCCGGCACCAAGCTGATGGTGCCGAAGGATTCGGCGATATCGGCGCCCGGGGACCTGCAGGGCAAGACCGTGGTGGTCACCAAGGGGACCACCAACGAGCAGGCCATGCATGCGGTCGACAGGAAGTTCGCTTTGGGCCTCAAAATCGTGGTGGCGCCGGATCACGAGCAATCCTATCAGATGCTGGTCGACGGCAAGGCCGATGCATTCGCGACCGACGATATTCTGCTGTACGGCCTGATCGCGCGGCACAAGTCGCAGGACAGGTTTCGCGTCGCCGGCGACTATTTGTCCTACGATCCCTACGGCATCATGTTTCGCAAGGGAGAGCCGCAACTGGCCGCGGTCGTGGAACGAACCTTCCGCAAGCTCGGCACCAGCCACGACCTGATCCCGCTCTACAACAAATGGTTCGTCGCCCGCCTGCCCACCGGCGAGAAGCTCAACGTCGCGATCTCGCCGCAGCTCGAGGACGCCTTCAAGGCGCTCGACGACAGCGAGGGGGCAGGTAATTAGATTTCAGGGCTTGATGTTCAGCGTGGATTTGGCGGCGTCGAGGGCGTTGTTGAGAGCCGCCTTGGTTCGGCCGGCCAGGGTGCCGGCCTCGTAGGTGGGCCCGGCGGTAAAGCCCGTTTTCGGTCTGAGTCCGACGGAGTTTTGCACCTTGGACAGGGCGCTTGCGAAGCTTGCCGTAGCCGCGCCCGCGGCCTTGTTCACGTCGGCCGTCTGCTTTGCGACGAAGGCTGTGGCCGACGACGATAGGGACGATATATCGGTCATGGGTCGCTCCGTGTTTTGAAAAAACATCGGTCGGTTATGGTTAACGAGTCGTTAACGGGCCGGGGATCGAACCGATCGTGTCTTAAAAAAAATCCAGATCCTTCGCGCGGCCGCCGCGGGCGACGGCGGCGAATTCGATCGCGGTGAACAACCCGCCGGCCACGTAGATTTTCCGGTCGAGGGAAGCGGCCAGCGTCCGGCTCGCGCTGAACGCCTCCTCGATCGTTGCGGCGATGCGGACATCCGCCTGCGGATTGATTTTTCGGGCGGCGGCGGCGATGGCCGCCGCATCCCCGCCCTTGTGGCGCGCCGTGGTGCATATGATCGTGTCGAATGACGGCGCCAGCGCGCCCATGATCTCGCTTGTGTTCTTGTCGAAGGAAACGCCGACCACGAGAATCCACCCGTGTACGCCGTAAGCCGCCTTGAGGCCGGCGAGCGATTGCCTGATGCCGTCGGGCGTGTGGCCGACGTCGATGACGGTGAGCGGCGTTTGGCTGATGATTTCGAGGCGGCCAGGCCAGCGCGTATCGCGCAGGCCGGATCTCACGGCCGCCTCGATCCGGGCGGATGGCTCTCCAGGCTGTACCCGGATCCGCCAGAGCAGAAACAGCGCGATCGCGATGGCGGCGTTGTTGAACTGGAATCCACCCAGCAGCGACGTCTCAAGAGAGCGGAATTCATGATCCCGGAATCCGAAATCGAACCGCTGCCCCGACGCCGAGACGGTTTCGCCGCCGATCCTGATCTCGTCGCGGATAAACAGGCTCGCGACCCTGCGATTGCGGTTATATTCGACGATATGCGGCCTCAGGCTCCGGCAATTCTCGCCGTAGATGACGGTGCCGCCGGCGGCGCAGGCATCGCTCTTGTCGGAAACGATCAATGGCAGCGAGTTGCCGAGCAGTTCGACATGTTCGTAATCGACCGATGTCACGCAGGTCACGGGCGCGCCGACCAGCCGTACCGGATCATAGCGGCCGCCGATGCCGGCCTCGAACACCGCGAATTCGCACCCGCTTTCCTGAAAGTGAAGGCAGGCCAATGCGAACATGGCTTCAAAGGCGCCGAATTGCTCGCCTCCGGCTGCCGAAACATCGGCGATGGCGGCTTTGATTCGGGCAACAAGCCGCATCAGGGCGTCATCGTCGACCGGCATGCCGTCGATCTGAAACCGTTCGTTGAAGCGAAACAGATGCGGCGAGGTGAACAATCCCGTTCGCAGGCCATGGGCGTGGGCGACACGCGCGCAGAACGCGGCGGTCGAGCCCTTGCCGTTGGAGCCCGTCACCACGACCGAACAGCGCTGCAGCCTGGCGCGGTCGATCGCAAGTCGGTCGAGCAGCTCCGCCATCCGCGCCAGACAAACCCCATCGCCGTATTTCGGCAGGTCAAACATCCAGGAGCCCCATCGCCGAGAATGTGTGACGCCAGATTTTCAGGATCAGGTCGCCCCGATCCGATTGCTCCAGCAGCCGGATCGATGGATTGGAATTCACCTCGATGACCCGCATTGCGTCCGGATCTTCCCCGGTATCCGTAAAGAGGTCGACGGCGGCGACGCGCAAACCAAGTGCCTGGACTGCCTTCCTCGCCACCGTGAAAGCCGCCTCGGTGCGGGGGGCCTCGAACGCCATCTTGCCCCCGGCACTCAGGTTCATCCGTCCGCCAATCTCCCAACGTTCGCCGGCGCGCAGCACGACGTCGAGCGAAAGTTCGGGATTCGCCGTTGCGGAGACCGATGACAGGCCGCGAGCGTGCAAGGCCGCGTTGTGCGCGACCAGGAGATCGCGGATCGGGCGCACGCCGTCGCCCAATACAAACGGCGGGTATTTTCTGGCCGAGTAGGCGACCTCGCCGTCGAGCAGGAAAATCCGGTATTCGAGACCCGTAACGATCGGCTGGATCAACACCGAGTCGTAGTGTTGTGAAACCGCATGGAAATATCGGTCGAGCGCGGCTTCGCCGTCAATGGCTTGCGCGAAATCGCCGCGCGATCCCTGCAAGGGTTTAACGAAGGCGGCGGCGTCCAGTCTTCTGAAATATTCGAACGCGTCTTCGCGCTCATGTCCGGGGGGACGATGCGCCCGATGCCGGTCGTGCAGGAAAAAATAGTCGCCGCCGAGCGTCGCAACCCCGGCGCTTTCGAGGATTCGGTTGGTGAAATATTTGTCGGATGCCAGCGTCGCGGCGGTGGAATTGTTTTGCGGATACCACGAGCATCTTCCGGCGCCGAAATGAATACTCTTTGCCTTTGACGCAACGCTGAAAAGCAGTCCCGTTC